>JBCCRF010000022.1:0-17156 GCA_039208305.1 Pseudomonadota bacterium | reverse complement strand
TCGGCCTGGGGGTCGAAATCCTCGGCCTGCACCCTCACTGTGATGCCCATCTCAGCCGCCCGTCATAGGTGGGAAGAGGGCGATCTCGCGCGGCTCACCGATGGGGGCGGATTGGTGGACGAGCTGCTGGTCCAGCGCCACGCGCACGATGTCAGGATTTTCCAACGCATAGGCATAGCCCTCGCCGCGACCAGCCAGCCAGTCTAGCAGGGTGGTGACGTCGGTGACTGTATCGGGCAATTCGACAGTCTCCTCTGGCACACCGATGCGCTCCCGCAGCCACGCAAAATAGAGCAGCTTCACCGCCATCAGTCATCGATCATGTGTTTGATGCCAGCGCGGAAATAATCGTAGCCGGTGATCAGGGTGACGACGGCAGCAGCCCAGAGCAGAGCGAGGCCGGTCTCGGTGGTGAAGGGGAAAATTCGGTCGCCCGCCGGCCCTGCCAGCAGGAAGCCGATAGCGACCATCTGCAGCGTGGTCTTCCACTTCGCCAGCTTGGTGACCGGCACGGAGACCTTCAATTCGGCCAAATATTCCCGCAGGCCGGAGACCAGAATTTCGCGGCTGAGAATCACCACTGCCGCCCAGATGGACCAGCCCGCAATTGTACCGTCAGCGGCGAGCAGCAGGAGCGAGGCGGCCACCAACAGCTTGTCGGCAATTGGGTCCAGCATTTTGCCCAGCGAAGATGTCTGCTGCCAGATGCGGGCGAGATAGCCGTCGAAGAAATCCGTCACTGAGGCGAATACAAACAGCCCGAGCGCCCACCAGCGGGCCGTGTCGGAGGAATTGCGCTCCGTAAGATCAAAGCACAGCACCACCAACGGGACCACAAGGATGCGGGCATAGGTGAGCAGGTTCGGGATGCTCCAGGGGCCTGCCTGCCGGGTGGGGGTACGGGGTTCGGTCATGCTCGTGTCAAAGCCTATCGGCGGGCGCATTTCAACTCGCCATTTGCGGGCGGGCGATGCAGCGCGATCAACCTTTCTGGAAATGGGCGTGGATGCGTTTGGCCATGGCTTCGCTCACGCCGTCCACCGCCATCAGATCCTCCACCGCCGCGCGCCCGGCAGCCTTGGCGGAGCCGAAATGGTGCAGGATCGCTCGCTTGCGCGCCGGGCCGATGCCCTCGATCTCGTCCAGCGGATTCTTCAACTGATCCTTCTTACGCTTGGCGCGGTGGGTGCCGATGGCGAAACGGTGCGCCTCGTCACGCATGCGCTGGATGAAGTACAGTGTGGGGTCGCGCAGCGGCAGCGTGAAATCCTTCTTGCCCGGCTGGTGGAAGCGCTCGCGTCCCGCGTCGCGGTCGATGCCCTTCGCGACACCGACGAGGTTCACTTTGTCGGTGAGGTCCAGCTCTTTCATGATCTCCTGCACCGCAGAAAGCTGTCCCGCGCCACCGTCGATCAGCACAAGATCGGGCCATGCTGGCATGGCGTCATCGGCCGCTTCATCCTTCGGCGGTTCGTCGCCGGCCTCTTTCTTCAGACGCGCAAAGCGGCGGGAGAAGACTTCCTTCATCATGCCGAAATCGTCCCCCGGCGTGAGGTCCTCGTTCTTGATGTTGAATTTGCGGTATTGGTTCTTCGCGAACCCATCCGGCCCAGCGACGATCATCGCGCCGACAGCATTCGTGCCCATGATGTGGGAGTTGTCGTAGACCTCAATGCGGCGGGGAGGGCGGTCGAGGTCGAAGACCTCCTGCAGTCCGGCGAGCAGCTTATTCTGCGTCGCGCTTTCCGACAGCTTTCGCCCCAGCGCCTCGCGGGCGTTGCGGGCGACCTGTTCCATGATCTCGCGCTTCTCGCCGCGCTGCGGTTTGGAGACCTGCACCTTGTGGCCTGCTTTGGCGGTGAGCGCTTCGGCGAGAAGCTCTTCCTGTGGCAATTCGTGGGACGTCAGCACCATGCGCGGCACGGGTTTGTCGTCGTAGAACTGCGTAACGAATGCCTCCAGCACCTCCGCGGGTTCGAAGCTCTTGTCGGCGCGGGGGAAGTAGGCGCGGTTGCCCCAGTTCTGGCCGGTCCGGAAGAAAAAGATCTGGATGCAGAATTGTCCCTGTTCTTCGTGGATGGCGAAGATATCGGCATCCTTCACGTGCTGCGGGTTGATGCCCTGGTGACCGGAGACATGGGCGAGCGCTGCCAGCCGGTCGCGGTAGATGGCGGCCAGTTCGAAATCCATGTCGTCGCTGGCCGCCTGCATGCGCTGTGAGAAGCGTTGCTTGATCTCCTGGCTGCGCCCGGTGAGGAAATCCTTCGTCTGTTTGACGAGGTCGGCGTATTCCTCCTTTGAGACCTCACCCGTGCATGGCCCGGCGCAACGCTTGATCTGGTGCAGCAGACAGGGGCGGGTGCGGTTCTGATAGAATGAATCCGTGCAAGTGCGCAGCTGAAAGATGCGCTGTAGCGCGGTGATGGTTGTGTTGACCGACCCTGCGGAAGCGAAGGGGCCGAAATAGTCGCCCTTGCGGGTGCGGGCACCGCGAAACTTGAAGAGACCCGGTGCCTCGTGGTCGGTGGTCAGCAGGATGTAAGGAAACGACTTATCATCGCGGATCAGCACGTTGTAGCGGGGGCGCAAACGCTTGATGAGGTTTGCTTCTAGCAGCAGTGCCTCGGTTTCCGTGTTGGTGGTGACGAATTCCATATTCGCCGTCTCGGCAATCATCCGCGCCGTGCGGTTGCCGCCATGGCCGACGCCGCGTGCGTAATTCTGTACGCGGTTCTTCAGGTTCTTCGCCTTGCCGACATAGAGCACGTCGCCCGCGCGGTTCATCATGCGGTAGACGCCGGGTTTCTTCGGGAGGCGTTTAACGAAATCTGCAATGACATCCGCGCCACGCTTGTCGGTGGAGGGGGCAGCTTCCTCCCACAGCACCTCGCCTGAGTCGCGCGGTTTGGCGCGGCCGACGATCTCGGTCGTTTTCTCGGGAGAGGTGGCGGAATCAGTCATGGGCACGGTTTAGCGCAGGCAAGGGTCCGTCGCCAAAGCGCTGTCGCCGCAGGTTCAGATCATGATGGCGGCAACGAGATAAGCGCCGTAACCTGCAAGGAGGAGGCCACCGACCCGCTTGCCGATGCGGACGTTCTTAAACAAGGTCAGTCCGATCAGGAATGCCGTTGCAGCGGCCATGACCCAAATGTCGAACGTCACCACATGGCCGGAGACCGGTATCGGTCCGGCGACAGCCGCTGTGATCCCCATGATGGCCGCAATATTGAACAGGTTCGAGCCGATAACATTGCCGATGGCGACGGAGGAATTGCCCTGCCGGGCAGCCTGAACGCTGGTGGCAAGCTCCGGAAGCGAGGTGCCGATGGCAACAATGGTGAGGCCGATGATCTCCTCCGGCAGGGCCCAACGGGTGGCGATGGCAACCGCGTTGTCCACCGTCAACCAAGCGGCCAGGGGCAGGGTCGCGGCACCGGCCAGAATGAGAAGCAGAATGCGCTTCATGTCGGTGGGGATTTCGCCAACCTCCTCCTCGATGCTGGACATATCGCCATCATCAGATTGCTGTCGTGCGGTGAGGAATTGCTGCCCGAGGAAAAGGATAAGGCCTGCGATCAGCGTGAAGCCGGCGACACGGCTGACCTCACCACCCTGTATGGCGATCATGAAGCCGATGGTCATGACGGCAAGGAAGCCCAGCGTCACCTTCTTGTCATCCTCACCGGAATTCAGCGCAGCGAAGAAAGCGGGCACCGAGAGCACCAGCAACACGTTGGCAATGTTGGAGCCGATCACGTTACCAACGGCAAGGCCACCTTTGCCAATCCACGCAGCATCGAGCGACACGACAAGTTCCGGTGCGGATGTGCCAAAGGCGACAATGGTAAGACCGATGATCAGCGGGGAGATGCCGTAGCGGTTCGCAAGACCCACCGAGCCCTTCACCAGCCAGTCGCCGCCAAACATGAGCAGAACCAGGCCGAGCGCGAGGAGCAGGTAGACGAGCATACGATGTCCGGAAGGTCAGAAAGCTTCGCGTTGAGGTAGGAGTGTCGCGCCGATTATCAAGGTGAGGTGCAGCGTCTGGACCTATGATTTCGGGCTATGTGGAGGGCAGAAGCGCTGCCAAATCAGGGTGATCGCTAGCGAAGGTGGCCTGCCATTCGCGCACCTTGGGGTGGGCCTCTTCCCATTGACCCGCATACCGCAGATCGAGATAGCCGAGGGCAGCAGCCAGCGCGATGCCGCCAATATTCAGGTGTTCGCCGGTGGTGGGTAGATCATCCGCAATGGCTTTCAGCGCCCGGTTGGCCTTGTCCCAGAGACGGTCTAGCCACGGCTGGTGCACCTTGTCCTGCGGCCTGAAGCGCTGTTCGTAGATGCCGCCAACGGTGACATCGTTTAACCCGTCGCACAGCGCTTCGTAGCGTTCTGCGATGTGAGGACTACTCTCAGGAAACAGCTTGCCGTTACCGATCCGGTCCAGATGCCGGGTAATGACGCGACTGTCGAACAGGCCGGTCCCATCATCCAGAAGAAGGCAGGGGATTTTCGCCAGAGGATTAGCGGCGTCGAGTTTTGGATCGCCGTTCGTGGCGTCAACATTCACAATCTCAAGTTCGACGCCAGCGTGGCGTGCCGCCATGGTGACTTTGGAGACATATGGAGAGGCCGCAGCCGCTAGCAATTGCATCAGTAGTTCAGTACCCGGCAAGAGCCGTCGAACTCGTTCCAGCGGTCGTATTTGCTCATGCAATATTCCACGTTGAAGCTGTTGCCTGCAAAGCCGGTCCCGCTTTCGATGAGATAGAATAGCGTCGGATGCGTTCCATCTGACATAAGCGCATGCCCCCGGCAGTAGCGGCGGTTAACCTCACGCAGATCATCATGCGGCGTGTTCAGCTGCCGCTCGTGGATGCGGGTAATGTCGGCAATAAAGATCTGCGGCTGGACGTGGTAATCCTGCGCGCCGTTGAAGCGTTTGACGATACGATTCAACACCTTGGCGTCATGGCATTCCGGAAAGCTCTTATGCTGGATCAGTTTGTCCAGCAGCCCGGCGGAGGCCGGGGCGGCCCATGCGGTGGCCGCAATCGCGGCAGCGAGAATGATGCGGGTCACCATGGTCATGTCTCCAGCTGGTCGTAGCCTCTTGTCCTGCTGGTTTCCAATCAAGTCAACGTTTCGACAGGTCTTGAATACGAAATCCGTCGGAAACCTTCAGACCGTCTTGCTGGCGCAACACTCCCGCAAGCCAGGGCAGCAGGGTGTTGAGCTGCTCGCGCAACGTGTAGGGCGCATTGGCGATTACCATGCCGCAACCGTTGAGGCTCTTGGGATCATTGGGGCGCTTCACCACCAGTTCGGCGTTGAGCAGATCAGGGAAGGCGAGGTCGCGCAGTGTGCCGAGCCATTCGTCCGTGTGGTCGCGTTTCTTGACCGGATACCACAGCGCCACGGTGCCGCCTGCCCACCGCTTGCGGCATTTCTGCAGGGCGTCAATCATCCGGTCGAAATCGTGGCCGTCTTCGAAGGGCGGGTCGATGAGCATGATGCCTCGAGCCTCCTTCGGCGGCGTATGGGCACCGGGGGCAAGCCAGCCGTTGAGATGCTGAACGCGGGTCTGATAATCGCCTGCAAACAGGCTGGCGAGGACGGGGTGATCTTCCTCGTGTATTTCGTAGAGGCTGAGTCGGTCCTGTTTGCGCAGCAGATGGCGCGCAATCGCCGGGGAACCGGGATAGGTACCTTCGGATGAGGCCGCGACGACATCTCTCCAAGGCGCGATCAATTCAGCCACCGCGGGCGAGGCCGTGGCGGCCAGCACCTTCGCGACGCCAAGCTCCGCTTCGCCCGTCTTCGCCGCCTCTTCCGACCCCAAGTCGTAGCGTCCAAGCCCCGCATGGGTGTCGTAGACGCGAAACGCCTTCTCCTTGCCTTTCATGTAGTCGATCAGCCGCGCCAGAATGATGTGCTTGAACACATCGGCAAAATTGCCCGCATGATAGGCGTGGCGATAGTTCATGACGGGTTTCCACTTGTGGGAATTCAGCTAGGCTCCCCTAACAAGGCGCATGGCGCATCGCCAGCGCTCGGGAGCATGGCTATGAACAAACCGCTCGATCAGGATGCCTTGCGGCTCGCAACCGCTTGTCCCCACGATTGCCCGTCAACTTGCGCGTTGGAGGTGGAGGTGCGGGGGCCGGACCGTATCGGCCGCGTGCGCGGCGCTGCGGACAATACCTATACCGATGGTGTCATCTGCGCGAAGGTCGCGCGTTATGCCGACCGGGTGCATCATCCCGACCGGCTACTGAAACCTGTGCAGCGGGCGGGTGCCAAAGGTGCTGGCGAGTGGCGCGATATCGACTGGGATGATGCGCTGGACGTCATCGCCGAGCGGTTCATACAGACAGAACAGGCATTGGGTGCCGAGACGGTCTGGCCCTACTTCTACGCGGGCACAATGGGGCTGGTTCAGCGTGACTCAATCCAGCGCTTGCGCCACGCGAAGGCTTACAGCCAACAGTTCGACACGATCTGTGTGAATGCCGCTTGGAGCGGTTTTTCCATCGGCACAGGCAAGTTGATGGGACCGGATCCGCGGGAGATGGCGCTATCCGATTGCGTGGTGCTTTGGGGCACCAATGCCGTTGCCACGCAGGTCAATGTGATGACCCATGCGGTCAAGGCACGGAAGACGCGCGGTGCGAAGATTGTGGCTATCGACATCTACGACAACGCCACGATGAAGCAGGCCGATCTCGCGTTGCTGCTGCGTCCCGGAACCGATGCGGCGCTGGCCTGTGCGGTCATGCACTGCTTGTTCCGTGATGGTACGGCGGATCGCGGCTATATGGCGAAGTACGCCGACTGCCCGGACGAGTTGGAAGCGCATCTCAAAACGCGCACGCCGAAATGGGCGTCTTCCATCACCGGTCTGCCGGTGGAGCAGATTGAGGAATTCGCCGCTCTGCTCGGCTCGACCCCGCGCAGCTATCTGCGTCTTGGTTACGGTTTCACCCGTTCGCGTAACGGCGCAATGGCTATGCACGCGGCAAGCTGTGTTGCGACTGTATTGGGTGCGTGGCAGCACGAAGGGGGAGGGGCGTTCCACTCCAACTCCGGTATATTTGCGATGGATGGATCGTTCATCCAGGGCGAGAGCTTTGCCGACCCTGACGTGCGGGCCTTGGATCAATCGCAGATCGGGCGGGTGCTCACCGGCGATGCGGAGGCGCTTCGAGGCGGACCGCCTGTTACGGCGATGTTGGTGCAGAACACCAATCCGGTGAATGTCGCGCCGGAGCAGGATCTGGTGAAGCAGGGTTTTGCCCGCGATGAATTGTTCGTCGCTGTCCACGAGCAGTTTATGACCGAAACGGCTGCCATGGCCGATCTCGTCCTTCCCGCCACGATGTTCGTAGAGCATGACGATATCTATCGTGGTGGTGGGCATCAGCACATCATGCTGGGGCCGAAGCTCATCGATGGACCGGACCTTTGTCGGACGAATTTCTTCGTCATCGAAGAATTGGCAAAGCGTCTTGGTGTGGCAGATAAGCCGGGCTTCGGTTCGAACGAGCGCGGCCTCATCGACGACATACTGAAGCGTAGCAATCGTGGCTCGCTGAAGCAGATCGAGCGGGACCGTTGGATCGACTGCCAGCCGGATTTTGCCACGAGCCACTATCTCAATGGCTTTGCCCACTCGGATGGCAAATTTCATTTCAAGGTGGACTGGGATGCTGTTCCATGGGGCCGCCCGCCCGAGCAGCTTGGGCTCTTGGGTCCGCTGGAGGACGCACCCACCCTGCCGGATCATTGGGCTACCACTGAAGAGGCGACTGACGATTATCCGTTCCGCCTTGCCACATCGCCTGCGCGGTCGTTCCTGAATTCGACATTTGCGGAGACTTCGGGCAGCCGCAAACGTGAAGGAAGGCCGACGGTGATGCTGCATCGCGACGATGCATCGGGTCTCGGCATTTCCGATGGTGATGCGGTGCGTTTGGAAAACTCGCGCGGTACCTGTGATCTCCATGCGGAGCTTTGCGACGGTGTTCGACCGGGTGTGCTGATCAGCGAAGGTCTGTTCCCTAACTCCGCCTTCGCCAATGGTTGCGGGATCAACAGCCTGACGGGCGCGGACTCCATCGCGCCCCATGGCGGGGCAGCCTTCCATGACAACCGGGTGCGGCTGGTGAAGCTCTAGAGCGTCTCCATCCTAGATGGAAACTCTCTAGCTTCGTTATTTGCGCTCGCGCTGTCGGCCTAACGGCCTTCGCTACGCGGGTGCAGCGCATGTACGCCGGGTCGACACTTGCCTCCCTCGCGGTTCAAACAGGAGTTTGACCCGCTCTAGCTCTTTTCCAACGGTTCTTATGGTGTCGGCGGCAGATAAAGCACATCGTGGACGTCAATCTGATGGTCTTCCACGGCTTCATCACCCGACCAGCGCACAAGGCGCTTTGCGATAAGTTCAATGGCGTGGGGATAGAGTTTGTGTTCCATCTCCAGCACAAGTTCGGCCAGATGCTCCGGCGTTTCGTGTGGGCACACAGGCACCACAGCCTGCGCGATGATGGGCCCTGCATCCAGTTCCGGGCTGACGAAGTGGACCGTGCAACCGTGAACGCGGACACCGGCGTCAATGGCACGCACATGCGTGTCCACGCCGCGGAAGGCTGGCAGCAGGCTGGGGTGGATGTTCACCACCTTGCCGCGCCATTTGCCCAGCAGCGTCTGCGTGACGATGCGCATGTAGCCGGCCATGCAGACGAGTTCCGCTCCCACCTCCGTCATCGCGGTGCAGATGGCCTCTTCGTGGTCTTCGCGGGTGTCGAATTCGTCCTGATCGATGACGCGGATCGGCAGATCGTGTTCGCGGGCGAGTTCCAGCCCCTCGACTTTCGGGCGGTTGGAAATGACGAGCACGATCTCGGCCGGAAAGTCGGGGTCCATACACGCTCTGGCAATTGCGCCCATGTTGGAGCCGCGACCGGAGATTAGAATGGCGAGCTTGAGCTTGCTCATCCGCTGGCCGACCAGTCGACCTTGCCTGAAAAGGTGACCTCACCATCACCAGCCGTGACGGTGCCAATGCGTGAAACACGCTCGCCTTCGGCCATCAGAATGTCGCTTACCGCGTCGGCTCGGCCAGCGTCCACCACTAGCACCATGCCGGTGCCGCAGTTGAAGGTTCGCAACATTTCCATCTCTTCCACACCACCGGCCTCTTTCAGCCATTCGAACACGGCAGGCGGTGCTATGGTTGCAAGGTCGATGGTTGCGCCCAGATGTTTAGGCAGCACACGCGGCAGGTTTTCCGTCAATCCGCCCCCGGTGATGTGGGCTAGTGCATGGACACCACCTGCGGCCAGCGCCTTCAACACCGGTTTCACGTAGATCCGGGTCGGCGTCAGCAGATTTTCACCTAGCGTGCCGCTGTGGAACGGTGCATCGCTTGCCCAGTCCAGCCCTGCGCGCTCCACGATGCGCCGCACAAGCGAGTAGCCGTTGGAATGAACGCCATCGCTTGCCAGTGCCAGCAGCACATCACCTTCGACGACACCAGACGGCAACAGGGCATCGCGCTCCACCGCGCCGACCGAGAAGCCCGCGAGATCGTAATCACCATCGGCATACATGCCGGGCATTTCCGCCGTCTCGCCGCCTGTCAGCGCGCACCCTGCCATCGCACAGCCGCGCGCGATGCCAGAAATCACCTGTTCTGCGACGCCGTTGTCGAGCTTTCCGGTGGCGAAGTAGTCGAGGAAGAACAGTGGCTCCGCCCCTTGGACGATGAGATCGTTGACGCACATGGCGACGAGGTCGATGCCGATCGTGTCGTGCTTGTTGGTCTCGATGGCGATTTTCAGTTTCGTGCCGACGCCGTCGTTTGCGGCCACCAGTAGCGGGTCTGTGTAGCCCGTTGCCTTTAGGTCGAAAACGCCGCCGAAGCCCCCAATGGTACCATCGGCACCGGGGCGGCGGGTCGCAGCAATCAGCGGACCAATGGCGGAGACCAACGCATTACCCGCGTCGATGCTGACACCCGCATCGGCGTAGGTGAGGGGCGTGTTGTGTTTCGGATCATCGCTCATGGCGCTGCTTTAGCCGCACCGAACGGTCGCGTCTTGTGCGTTTGCGATTGCAGCGGTGGAAAACTCAACGAAGTGCAATGCGATGGGCAAAGGTATCGCCATCGGAGACCGTGACCTGCGTGAAACCCGCCAGGCGGCACAGGTCCAGGAAGTTGAGATTTTCTGGCGTCTGCATGTTCTGGAACAGGGGCGAATTGCGGGCCTGTGATGTGAGCGCTGCGAGCAAGCCGCGCATGCGAAACAGGGTATTGTAGTGATCAGGCCCTGTGGCGACGATGATCAGCTTTTCCGCCTCCGCCCCTTTGGCGAAGATGTGATAGCCGGGATTATAGCCCAGCTTCAGCTGCTGCGCGTTTAGCCCCACCGTCAGCCCGACGCGCGACCGCCGATCCGCCAGCGGCAGTGGCTGGAGTGGCGAAACGTAAACCTCCCGTGTGTTCGGGTCGGGATAATAATAGCCCGCGTGGCTGTCGCTTGCGGCGGCCGGGACAGATGCAAGAAGGACAACAGCCAACGTGGTGAGTGCTGTTCGCAATTTTGGGAAAGCGGGCATGGTTGGGCGTCCGGTTCTGCAATGTTTTATCATCGTCGCTTCACCGCTTCGCTCATGTCAATTCACGTCGCGTTGCTAGCACTCGTTCCCCAACGACAATTTCCCAAACGCGGCACCCTTGCGGTTGAAAACGCGCCTGTGGCACGACACATCGATGATATGCGACGTTCCCGCGCAGGGGACACTTCGAACCGTTGCAGAAAGCCGCCGTGACCATACCGAACGTCATCACCATCGGGCGTATTGTCCTGGTTCCCGCAATCGTGTGGGCCATGCTGAACGGCGAAATGGCGCTGGCGTTCGGTCTGTTCGTTGCAGCTGGTGTGTCCGATGCGATCGACGGCGCGCTGGCCCGCTGGCTGAAGCAGCAGAGCGAATTTGGCACGATCCTCGATCCCATCGCCGACAAAGCCATGCTGGTGGCTGTCTTCGTGCTGCTTGGCTTTATGGAGCACATCCCGTCCTGGCTGGCGATCCTGGTGGTGTCGCGCGACATCATCATAGTGGCGGGCGTGATGATTGTTTTCTTGGCGCGGCGGCCATTCGAGATCGCGCCATTCTGGGTGTCGAAGGCGAACACCGTCGCTCAGATCCTGCTGGCCGCGCTCGTTTTGGGGCTGCTTGCCTTCGATCTTCAGGCCGACGGTCTCGTGACGCTTCTCATCTACGCCACTGCCATTCTGGGCGTCGTGTCGTTGCTCGCGTATATTGTTGAGGGCTTTGCCGTTATGGAACGGGATGCCAAACTCGATGTGACCGCACCGGGTGCCGGGCATGTGACGCCCATGCGGGGTATCGAGCGGAGCGGAATTGAACGGGAGGCTGCTGAATAATGGCCGATCAACCGCTGCTCACTGCCTCGGCGCGTCGCCAGCTTCTCTTCTGGCTTGGCGCGTTCATCGTCTTCGTGCTGTTCCTTTACCTGTTCCGGTCGATCCTGCTGCCCTTCATCGCGGGCATGGCATTGGCCTATATGCTCGATCCTGTGGCAGACAGGCTAGAGAAATGGGGCGCGAGCCGGCTGTTGGCGACAACGATTATTCTTTTCGTGTTCATTATCATCTTCGCGCTGGCGTTGATCTTGTTGGTGCCGGTGCTGTCGAACCAGTTCAGCGGTTTGATCGCACGGATGCCGTCCTACGTGACGAGCCTGCAAGGCTTGATTTCTGATGTGGACCGACCCTGGTTGAGGGATCTCGTGGGTGAGAGCGCCGACAACATCCGCGAGAATCTCGACAGCCTGCTGCAGCAGGGCGCGGGCTGGGCGAGTACTGTGCTGGGGTCGCTGTGGCAGTCCGGCAAGGCCTTGGTCGATGTCATTTCATTGTTGGTGATCACGCCAATCGTCGCCTTCTACCTGTTGCTGGACTGGGATCGCATGGTCGCCAAGGTGCGAGGTTGGCTGCCGCGCGATCACAAGGGCGAATTGACGGGCATCGCAAATGACATGAACGCCGCGATTGCAGGCTTCGTGCGCGGGCAGGGCACAGTCTGCTTCATTCTTGGCACGTTCTACGCCATTGGCTTGACCTTGGCGGGGCTGAATTTCGGGCTACTGATCGGCATGTTCGCAGGCCTCATCAGCTTTATCCCTTTTGTGGGCTCGATCATCGGTGCCATCCTCGCGGTCGGTGTCGCGCTGGTTCAGTTCTGGCCGGACTATCTGTGGATTGGCCTCATCGCGGGCATCTTCGCGCTGGGTCAGTTTCTGGAAGGCAATTTCCTGCAGCCAAAGCTGGTGGGGGAAAGCGTTGGCCTGCATCCCGTCTGGCTTATGTTTGCACTCTCCGCCTTTGGGGCGCTGATGGGCTTTACCGGCCTGTTGATCGCTGTTCCCGTCGCGGCTGCACTTGGCGTGCTGGTCCGCTACGCGCTGGCTCGTTACCTCAATAGCCAGCTTTACCTTGGTGAGAAATCCAGCCAGGAGACGGCGGCGGAATGAGCCTGACGCCTGTCGCCCAACTGCCCCTTGATCTGCCCACTACGGCCCAGGCTGCCCGGACGGATCTTGTCGTCTCCCCAAGCAATTCACATGCGGTCGCTTGTGTTGATGCCTGGCCCGACTGGCCCGCGCCGATCGCCATGCTTGCCGGGCCAACCGGCTCGGGTAAATCGCATCTTGCGTCCATCTGGGCGGCAGCGAGCGACGCGGTCAGATTGGCTACTGGCGATGCGGTGGAGCCCGGCCGGGCGCTTCTGCTGGAGGACATCTCGGCTGGCAATTTTGCTAATGACTGGCTGTTTCACACTGTAAACACTGCGATGCAGCCCGGCGGGTCACTGCTCATCACCTCGCGGCAATGGCCGGGCGAATGGGGTGTTGTCTTGCCAGATTTGCAGTCACGATTGCGTCTTGTCCATCTGGTGGAACTACATGAACCTGACGATGAATTGCTGCGGGGCGTGCTGTTCAAACTGTTTTCCGACCGGCAGTTGATGGTGGACGCGAGCGTCGTGGATTATTGCATCACGCGGATGGAACGATCGCTGGCGTCTGCGCTGGCTGTCGTGCGGCAACTGGATGTGCTGTCATTGGCGCGCAAACAGGCGATTACGAAGCCGCTAGCCGCCGAAGCGCTGCGAAAAATTGAAGAGTGGGCTACCTCATGAAGGCAACTCTGCCTGAGGAATGGGCGGATAATCCCGCTCGCTACGTCAACCGCGAGTTTTCGTGGCTGCAGTTCAACAGGCGCGTGCTCATGGAGGCGGAAAATACCAAGAACCCGCTGCTGGAGCGGTTGCGGTTCCTCTCCATCTCCGCCGACAACCTGAACGAGTTCCTTATGGTGCGCATCGCGGGGCTTGCGGGGCAGGTTCGTGAAAACGTGGCAACACTCTCCGACAACGGCCAAACGCCTGAAGAACAGTTGGCAAGTGCCACGCGCGAGATTGATGATTTGCAGCACTATCAGCATGCGGTTCTCGCCCAGCTGGAAACGGAGTTGGACGAGTATAACATCGCACTGCTTCGCCATGATGAGCTAGCGGAGGACGAGCTCGCCTGGATCGAGGACCACTTCCTCTCCGATATTTTCCCGGTTTTGACACCGCTATCGATTGATCCGGCGCACCCGTTTCCGTTCATTCCCAATCTCGGTCTCACCGCTGTGTTCAGCCTTGAGCGCCGTTCCGACAAAAAGCCGATGACTGCGCTGGTGCGTCTGCCGTCGAGCCTCGATCGCTTTGTGGCTCTGCCGGTGACGGACGAGGGACCGGACGGGTTGCCTGTGCCGCCGACGCGGTTCATCGCGACTGAGCAGATTATCCAACTGTTCATCGACCGGCTGTTTCCCGGTTACGCCGAGGTTGAGAGCGGCATGTTCCGCCTCGTGCGCGACAGCGATATCGAGGTGCAGGAGGAAGCCGAAGACCTCGTCCGCCTGTTCGAGACCGCGCTGAAGCAGCGCCGTCGGGGTATCGTCATCCGCCTGGAGTTCACGCCTTCCACCCCGGAGACGTTGCGGAGATTCGTTCGCAAGTCGCTGCATGTCGGTCGCGATGAGGTCGCGGTGCTCGACGGCATGCTCGCGCTCGATCAACTGAAGGAAATCGTTTCCAAGGGCGATGGCAAGCTGCGCTACGGTAGTCACAACCCGCGCTTTCCCGAGCGCATCCGCGAGCACAATGGCGACTGTTTCGCTGCTATCCGACAGAAGGATCTGGTGGTTCACCACCCATACGAAAGCTTCGACGTGGTGGTGCGTTTCATCCGTCAGGCGGCGAATGACCCTGACGTTGTGGCCATCAAGCAGACGCTTTACCGCACATCTAATGACAGTCCAATCGTGCAGGCGTTGATCGAGGCGGCAGAGAACGGCAAATCCGTCACTGCGCTGGTGGAGCTGAAGGCGCGTTTCGATGAGGAAGCCAACATCCGCTGGGCGCGGGATCTGGAGCGGGCAGGGGTGCAGGTGGTCTATGGCTTTATCGAGCTGAAAACCCACGCGAAGCTGTCGCTGGTTGTGCGTCGCGAGCAGGGTAGGCTGGTGAATTTCTGCCATATCGGCACCGGCAACTATCACCCCACCAACGCCCGGATTTATACCGACCTTTCCTATTTCACCGACGATGGCGACATCGCCATGGACGTGGCGCGGGTGTTCAATTTCATCACCGGCTACGCCCAGCCGCGCGACCTGAAAAAGTTGCTGGTCTCGCCCTCCAACATCCGCAAATCGCTGACCAAATTGATCGATGCTGAGCGCAAATATGCCCGCGCCGGAAAGCCTTCCCAGATCTGGATGAAGATGAACTCGCTGGTCGATCCGAAAATGATCGACCTGCTTTACGCTGCCAGCAATGATGGTGTGCAGATCGACCTGATTGTGCGGGGCATCTGTTGCCTGCGTCCGCAGGTGCCGGGCCTATCGGAAAATATTCGCGTGAAATCCATTATCGGGCGGTTTCTCGAGCACGGGCGCATCTTCTGCTTTGGCAATGGCAGCGGTCTGCCGTCGAAAAAGGCGCTGGTCTATGCTGGGTCCGCCGACCTGATGCCGCGCAATCTCGACCGCCGGGTGGAGGTGCTTGTGCCGCTGGAAAACCCCACCGTGCATCAGCAGGTTCTGGACCAGATCATGCTGGGCAATCTGATGGACAATCAGCAGAGTTGGGAAATCCTGCACGACGGCACGGCGCGGCGAGTTGAACCTGAGGAGGATGCTGCCCCATTCGACGCGCAGTCCTATTTCATGAACAATCCGAGCCTTTCCGGTCGCGGCAAATCGCTGAAGAAATCTGCGCCCGTTGCGATCCTTGATCCAAAAGCCCGGCTCGTTGCTGACATTGAAACCGATGCCAAGAGCGATGCCAACGAGAAGACTGCCGTCGCCTGATGACGCGGACGTTGAAATCCATCATCCGGGCGCAAGGGCGGCTGCGGAAGCTGAACCCGGTGGCGATCATCGACATTGGCTCCAACTCCGTGCGTCTGGTCGTCTATGAGGGTCTGTCGCGTTCGCCGACACCGATGTTCAACGAAAAGATTCTCTGCGGGCTTGGTGCGCATATCGCCAGCACCGGTCGATTGGACGATGAAGGTGTGGAGCGAGCGCTTTCTGCGCTGCGCCGTTTCAAAATGCTGATCGAACAGACCGGTGCCGATCAGGTGCATCCGCTGGCGACGGAGGCCGCGCGGGTTGCCGATAATGGCCCTGACTTCATCCGGCGGGGAGAGAAAATTCTCGGCACGAAGATCCGTATCCTGTCCGGCAAGGAGGAGGCCACGTTCGCCGCCAATGGCGTTGCCTGCGGCTTCGTCAGCCCGCGCGGGGTCGTCGCGGATATGGGCGGCGGAAGCGTGGAATTCACGGCCATCGACGGAAAGCCGGTCGGGCAGACGCTGTCCTTGCCGCTCGGTGGTCTGCGGCTGCAGGACGAGAGTGGAAACGACGTCATTGAGGCGCGCAAATTCGTGAAGCGGCATCTCGCGAATAATCCGGTGCTCGCCAATCAGAAGGGCGGCACATTCTATGCGGTGGGCGGGACCTGGCGCTCGCTCGGTCGTTTGCACATGGCACGGGCGAACTACCCTCTGACGATCATGCACAATTACGAGATCAGCGCGAAGGAGGCGAAGCGTCTTTGCAGCCGCCTCACCGGCAAGAATGGTGCAGCGATGCGGGGCATCGAGGCAGTCTCCAGCAATCGCCGCCATCTGCTGCCCTTTGGTGCCGTCGTGCTGTCGGAAATCATGCGGCAGATGAAGCCGGACAAGATCGTGTTTTCCGCGCTGGGTGTTCGTGAGGGTTTTCTTTATTCGCTGCTGCCGGGAAAGGTGCGGAAGGCCGATCCCCTCATCACTGCGGCGGAGGAATTCGCGGTGCTGCGCGCCCGCTCTCCCGCCAATGCCCGAGAGTTGGTTCGCTGGACCGGCCGTGCCTTCAAGGCGTTCGGCGTGAAGGAGACGGAGGAAGAGAAACGTTTCCGCTGCGCCGCGTGCCTGTTGTCCGACATCACCTGGCGCAGCCATCCGGACTATCGCGGCGATCAGGCGCTGAACCTCATTTCCAATGCTGATTTCGTCGGCGTCGATCATTCGGGCCGCACCTATCTGGCGCTCGCGACATATTATCGCCACGAGGGCCTGATGAACGAAGCGGTCAGTCCGGACATCATCGCTATTGCCTCACCTCGTATCCGCGAGCGTGCGAGGCTGCTTGGCGCGCTGTTCCGCGTCGGGTTTCTGCTCTCCGCCGCCATGCCCGGCATTCTGCCCAAAACGCGGTTCGAGGAAGCGAGCGGAGACGGCTTCCTGCTGACGGCGCCAAAGAGCCTGAAGGATGTCTATGGTGAACGCCTGCAACGGCGGATCAATGGTCTGTCATCGGTTCTGCAATACCCGGTGGAATGGGCGCTGGATTAATTTATCCCCGCTTTCTTCGCATCTCCCATAATCCCACTTCCTTCGCACACGAGCCGGTCGTCCGGACCGACCTGATGACTGTGCGGAGGCGATCCTTCCGCCGCGCGCCGTGTAACGAACGGAGACGCGGGCGGAGCGTCGGACGCCACAGGCCAAACGCCAACACTCGGGC
>JBCCRF010000021.1:0-17161 GCA_039208305.1 Pseudomonadota bacterium | reverse complement strand
GGTGGGTGTCGCACCCCCCCCACTTCAATGGTGTTCGTCAGCTACTATTCAGCCGGAGCAGCAGCGATGTCGTCCGATAGTGTCGGTACGCCAACGGCTTCGCGGCGACCGTCATTGTAAATCGCCTTCACCAGCGAGATGCACATCAATACCATGACGATGGAGAAGGGCAGTGCGCCAATGACCATGGCTGTCTGGATGGCCGACGTGCCGCCCGAGAGCAGCAATCCTGCCACCACCAGGCCAAGCGCTGCACCCCAGAACAGAATGTGCGGGCGGGCTTTCGGGCCTTCGTCACCTGCGGCGTTGATGGTGTTGACGATCAGTACCGCGGAGTCTGCCGAGGTGACGAGGAACGTCATCAGCAGGACCACGATCAGAACCGCCATGCCCCACGCGAGCGCCTGCGCTATGGGTGCCAGCATGAACTCGGTCATGGCGAATATCTTGTCGCCGTTCCCGGCGCTAAAGATCACGTCATTGGCGTTGCCGTAGAGCTCCAGCCAGATGGCGGTGCCACCGGCCCATGAGAACCACACGAAGCACATCAGTGACGGCACGATCATGGCACCCAGCACGAATTCGCGGATGCTGCGCCCGCGCGAAATACGCGCAAGGAACAGGCCCACAAAGGGCGCGAATGCAATCCACCAGGCCCAGTAGAACACGGGCCACCAGCCCTGCCACTGCGCCAGCTTGAAGGCGGTGGAGCCTGCCTCGCCATCGGAAACGAAGACGTTGAAGCTCATCACTGGCAGCGCGATCAGATAGTCGAACATGCCGACAAACATCGCGGTTGCACCGAACCAGGTGGCGCCGAAGATGATGAAGAAGCCCAGCAACACGATGGAGAGCACCATGTTGATGTTGGACAGCCACTTGATGCCCTTGCCGACACCGGAGAGTGCAGAGAGCGTCGACGCCCCCATGATCACCAGCAGAGCAACAATGATGCCCATCGTGTTCACGGTGTTGCCTATATCCTTCCCGGCTGCGTCCACCGTTCCGGCCGCGTGCACGAGGCCCGGAATACCGATGCGCGTCAGACCCGCGACGAACTGATCGACACCGAAGCCCAGCGTTTGCGCCACACCCAAAATGGTGGCGACCACGGCGACGATATCGATCAGGTGACCGAGCGGGCCGGAGAGCGACTTGCCGAACAGTGGCGTCAGGCCGGAGCGGATCGTCAGCGGTAGGCCCCTACGGTAGCAGAAGAAGGCAAGCGACAGACCGGCCACCGCGTAGCATGCCCATGCGCCGAGGCCCCAGTGCAGGAAGGACCATTTGTAGGCCATGCGAATATTGTCTTCGCCCTTGGCGGTGGTCAGCCCCTGAATGACTTCCGGATTGTTCTGGAAATGCGCGACCGGTTCAGCGACAGCCCATGTTAACATGCCAACGCCGATACCGGCACCAAACATCATGGAGAACCAGGAGAAGTTGGAGAATTCAGGCTTCTCCCCTTCCTGACCCAGATTCATGCGACCGGCGGTCGGCCAGATCGCGAGGCCCAGACACACGATGATGAAGAATGCGACGGTCCAGATATACCAGGCGGCGAAGTTCGCCAGGATGACCGTGTTCCAAGCTGACAGAACGCTGCCCGCCCATTCAGGCCAAACGATCGCCCAGACGACGAGTGCCGCAATGATGATTTTTGAAATGATGGCAACGCTCGGGCTGAAGCCACGATAGAAGCCTGAATCTGCCGTGTTGATCGGCAAATCCGTAAGTGGTGGTTTGATAGCCATTATGGTCTCCCTCTCCCTGCCTCCCCGCAGGACGGCGAAAGGGTAGGCCGATGAGCGGGTCCACAACAAGCAAACTGCGACATTTTTGTTCGCCGAAAGTCGAAGTCAGCGATCGTGGTGCGGTGGGTACCAGGACTAACCGATTGATAACTTTGCGTTAACCATAGTCATCAACCAAGTCTGCTGCTGCCATCAATTTCTGTGTCCAACGGGCAGAGTCTGTACGATTTGCGCGTTATACACCTGAAATCTAACGTATCTCGCTATGGAATACGTTGCTTTACCCGAAATCGAAACGGGCGATCACAGGCACATGATCTGACGGTTTTTCCCATCCGCGTGCCTCTCGCAGCACCTCGATTTTTGAAAGCGATAACGCCAGCTTCGGTGACGACCAGATGTGATCCAGGCGGCGACCTTTGTCGGCAGCGTCCCAGTCGCGGGCGCGGTAGCTCCACCAAGTGTAGAGTTTTTCTTCTGCCGGAATGTGCTGTCGGATGAGGTCAGTCCAGCCACCCTTCGCCATCACATCATTCAACCCGTCGGTCTCGATTGGCGTGTGGCTCACGACTTTCAGAAGCTGCTTGTGGGACCACACATCCGTTTCCAGTGGGGCGATGTTGAGATCACCAACCAGCACGTTTGGCACACCGCCATTCTCGCAGGTCAGAGCCTTCATTTCGTCGAGAAATTTCAGCTTGTGGTCGAATTTCGGATTGGCGGCCGCGTCCGGCACGTCGCCTCCTGCGGGGACGTAGAAATTGTGCAGCCGCACTGGCCCGCCGGGCGTGTCGAAAATCGTTTCCACATGGCGCGTGTCTCCCATGGCAACATAGTCAGTGGATGCCACTTCCCGCAGCGGGTGTTTCGAAACGGTGGCGACCCCGTGATAGCCTTTTTGCCCGTGGACGGCGTGGTGCTCGTAGCCAAGTGCATTGAAGGCTTCCGCTGGAAACTGCTCGTTGACGCATTTGATTTCCTGCAGCGCCAACACGTCCGGCTGATGCTCCTGTAGAAATTTCTCCACGATACCGATCCGCAGCCGCACGGAATTGATGTTCCACGTTGCGATGGAGAAGGGCTTGGCCATGATGCTGTTCCGAGATGGGATGCGGATGGGCAGTGCTACGTCAGCCGATGGATTGTGTCATCCAGTGCGTGATGTGATCCACGAGGTTTCGACGTCTCTTTCGTTTAAGCTCGAAGGCCGCGATGGCAGAAACTGCCGCACACACCCGCTTTACCCGAAGGTCCGATAGGCCAATGCAAATCGCGCAATCGTCGTCCACACCACCATGGCAGAGTAAATAAGGGCGAGCACTGGGAACCATGCCGGAAACAGGCAGAACAGGACGAAAGCGATGATTGTCTCCGTCGCCTCGGTCAGGCCCACCGTGTAAAGCAGGCTTTTGGAGCCCCGGGCATCGTCTTCCAGGCCTTGCTTTTCGGCCATCAGCGCGAAGGTGAGGAAGCTCGCGCCGTTGACGTAGAAGGTGAACAGCAACACCGCGCCTGCCATGCCGTTGGCCGCAGGGTCCAAGATGATGAAGGCTAGGGGGATCGCGCCGTAAAAGGCGAAATCCAGCACGATATCGAGAAAGCCTCCGAGATCCGTGCCGCCACCCGAATGCCGCGCGACGGCACCGTCGAGGCCATCGCACAGACGCGAAACGAGAAGCGTCACCGCGCCGCTCCACAGCCAACCGGTTGCGATGAGGGACGCGGCGCACATGCCCAGCGCAAAGCCTGTCCAGGTGACACCATTGGCGGTCATGCCGAGCACGGCCAGCTTTACGGCAATCCTGTCGAGCAGCGGGTCGATATGGCGACGGATAGGGGTATCCAGCATTGCGGGCTCCGTGGCGGCGAACCGCATTGATGGCGTGCCCGTGCGGGTCTATCACGTTGGTCAACGCACACCAATCTCGTTCAAGGGGCGATGATGAGCGGAACCTATGAAGCCACAACCCGCGGCATCCGCGTGACCGTGCAGCCGCAATATCTGGCAGACCGTTCCTCGCCGAAGGACGGGCAATGGGTATGGACCTATGAGGTGCGGCTTGAAAACCACGGACAGGACACGGTGCAACTTCTCACGCGTCACTGGCTTATCGTGGATGGTAACGGTACGAAGGAAGAAGTGCGCGGCGCTGGCGTCGTGGGTGATCAGCCGCGCCTCGATCCCGGCGAAAGCTATACCTACACATCCGGTTGCCCGCTGAAGACGCCATCCGGTTTTATGTCGGGCAGCTACGGCATGGTGGATGGTGAGGGACAGGCCTTCGATGTCGAAATACCGGCCTTCGCGCTCGATCTACCCAATGCAACCACCGGTGCGCTGAACTGAGGCGGCGCGGTCGGTGACCCCGTTCGACGAATCCGCTGCGCCGCAAAACCGCTGGACCCCGGCTGCGGCGGGCGCACGTGCCTTTATCGATCCGCGCCCCATCGTCTTGGTGATCGGTGCGCTGGTCTTCATGCTCGGCGTTGCGATGCTGTTACCCGCCTTTGCCGATCTGGTGGTCGGAGACGAGGATTGGCAGGTTTTCGCTGTGTCGGCAGCCTTCACCATGTCCTGTGGGGCGCTGATGTTCCTCGCCACACGCGGGTCCGGGCAAGGTCTTTCGACGCGACAGGCCTTCGTGATGACGGCGTTGGTTTGGATCATGCTGGCGCTGTTTGCAGCGCTGCCCTTCTATTGGTCGGGTGTCGTGCCGAGCTTCACCGACGCCTATTTCGAAAGCATCTCGGGCCTGACCACCACCGGCGCGACGGTCATTACCGGATTGGATGATCTGCCTCCGGGCATGCAGTTGTGGCGTGGCATCATGCAATGGCTTGGCGGGCTTGGCATCATCGTCATGGCCGTGTCGGTTCTTCCGATGCTGCAGATCGGCGGTATGCAACTTTTCAAGGCGGAGGCCTTCGACACGCCGGAGAAAATCCTACCCCGGGCGCAGCAAATTTCAGGCTTCATGACGCTGATCTTCCTGAACCTGACCGGCCTGTGCATGCTGGCTTATCTGATTGCGGGCATGGAATTTCTCGACGCCGTCGTCCACGCCATGACGACCGTGGCGACGGGCGGCTTCTCCACCCGAGACGCGTCGCTCGGCCATTTCGACAGCGTGGCGGTGGATATGATCGCCACCACCTTCATGATCATCGGTTCGCTGCCATTCCTGCTCTACGTGCAAGCTCTGCAGGGCAGCTGGAAGCCGCTTGGCACGGACGGTCAGGTCCGGGCGTTTCTGACGCTATTGATCTGCACGATCCTCTTCGCCTGGTCGCTGGAGATTTCTTACGGCGTGCGGGCCGGGTGGGATGCGCTGCGTTTTGCCACCGTTAACGTCACCTCCATCCTGACCGGCACCGGCTACGCAACGACGGCTTACGATGGCTGGGGACCGGCGGCAGTGGCTTTCTTCTTCTTCCTCATGTTCATCGGAGGCTGCGCAGGGTCGACCTCTTGTGGTATCAAGATCTTCCGCTTTCAGGTGCTGTTCCAGAACGTGAAGCAGCACCTCGCGCGGGTGCTCTATCCCAACGGCATCTTCACGCAGAAATTCAACGGTCGACCCATCGCCGATGATGTGACGTCGGCGGTGATGAGTTTCTTCTTCCTCTATATATTCACATTCGCCATTTCAGCGACTGCACTATCTATCGCAGGCGTAGACACCCTCACCGCGCTGTCCGGTGCGGGATCGGCGATTTCCAATGTCGGTCCAGGTCTCGGCGCGTTGATTGGACCTGCGGGGAATTACCAAGGCCTGCCTGATGTGGCGAAGTGGATTCTGCTGATCACCATGCTGGTGGGGCGGTTGGAATTGTTCACTGTGCTCGTGGTGCTTTCTCCCCGTTTCTGGAGAGCCTAAGGGCTCTACTCGGCGGGCATGAGCCCCACCGGCTCGTCCTTTCTCCCCTGTGGCCGGGACGAACCGAAGAGCGAGCGGAGTGCCTTGCCGATATCGTCCCCGATGCCGACGAAGGCGGGGACGAGGAACAGAACCAGCACCGTGGCCGAGGCGAGGCCGAAGACCATGGTCGTCGCCATGGGGAGGAGGAACTGCGCCTGCAGGCTCTTTTCGAACATCAACGGTACCAGCCCACCGATGGTGGTCAGCGAGGTTAGCAACACGGCGCGCAGGCGGTCGCGACTGGCGCCTATAGCTGCTTCTGCCGTGTCTTCCCCCTCGTCCAACCGTTGGTCGAGGCGGCTGACCAAAATGATGGAATCGTTCACCAAAATGCCCGACAGGCCCAGCACCCCGATGAAGGAAAGGATCGTCAGTTTCATCTCCAACAGGTAATGGCCATAGACCGCGCCCACGACGCCGAAGGGGATGATGAGCATCACCGCCAAAGGCCGCCAATAGCTGGCGAAGACCCAAGCAAGCACGATGTAGATGACCGACAGGGCGATCAGCGCACCGATCCGCAGGTCGGAGAACGCCTCACGCCGCTCCTCGTCGCGACCGGAATAGCGGTAGTCGATACCGAAGCGGTTGACGATCTGTGGCAGACCGGAGGCTTCCAGCGCGGCGATGGCCTCTTCGGTAGAGGAAACGTTGGTGTCGATATCGGCGGTGACCGAAACGGTTGCCTTGCCGTCGATCCGCTCGATGGCAGCGAAGCCCTGCTTCTCATCGATGGAGACGACCTCGGAGAGTGGCACGAATTCGCCGGCGGGACTTTTCAACTCGAAGTTTCTCAGCGCAGCGGTGCCGGTTTCGCGCATTACCTTTGTGACGCGAACGGTCACCTCGTCGTCACCATCGGCGAAGCGGCGGGGGATCGCCCCCTCGAATGCGTTTCGAAGCTGGCGGCCAACGCTGTCGATGGTGAAGCCTAGCGCCGCGCCGCGCGGCAGAAGCTGCATCGTCAGTTCCGGCTTGCCGAAGGGCAGGTCGTCGGACGCGCCGGACACACCGTCGATCTGTGCCACGAGCGGCACGATGGCGGTGGCGGCTTCCTTCAACACGGCGATATCTGTGCCTTGAAGCTGGATGTCGATATCACGAACAGGAGGACCGCCGCGGGACTCGAAGATGGCCGCGCGGCGGACGCCCGCGATCTTGGGAATGGCCTGTCGCCATGCGCGGGTGATCTCCGGTGTGCGAACTGTACGGACTTCTGATGATGTAAGCTGAACGCGTATGGAAGCGACATTGTCGCCAGTCGAGCGACCAGCCCGACCCAGTGTGGCGAAGCTTGCGACGATCAGCTTCTCGTCACCACCGGTCAATTCTTGCTCGGCTTCCTTCAGCGCCGCTTCGATGCGGGTGATTGCGTCTATGGCACGGTCTTCCGGCATGCCAGCGTTGAAGACGAGGCGGGCGTTGATGTTTTCCGCTTCCGCCGAGGGGAAGAAGACGAAGCCCACCTTGCCGCCTTGGATCATCCCGATCACACCGACGGAAAACAGGGCGGCAGCTATAGAGATCGTCAGGTAACGGAAGTGGTAGGAGCTGCGCACCATCTTGTCGAAGGGCCCGTCGCGGAAGGCGTTGAAAGCGCGGTCGAAACCCTTGCGGAAACGCCCGTCCTCGATGATGTCGCTACGCCCAGCCTTCACATCGCGGCGGCGCTTGATGGTGGCAAAGAGCGCAAACACCGCCTCCATCGCCACCGACATGGCGTAGGCGATGATGGCGAGAGCGCCGATGAAAATGGGTGCGGAGACGCCCTCTCGTTGGCCCTGGATGAAATCGACCAGGCCTTGCGCTGAGCCCGGCAGAATGGGGAGCGCAACATAGCCGCGGATCCATTTTAGCAATCCGTTCGACAGTTCCACGAACCATCCGCCGGAACCGGGTTCAGCAACGGATGTGGCGAAGACACCGATCAGCAGTGCTAGCGTGAACTGTCGCCAATAGGACCAGCGCCGTTTGATGCGTGGTTGCAGCGTGTGGGCGAGATGGCCCGGCAGAATGAGAAAGCATTCGATTAGAGAGGCTACGATGACAGCGATCACCACGATGGGCATCACCCCCATGATCTGCCCAATACCACCCTGAATAACGAGGATGGGACCAAAGGCCGCGATGGTGGTGATCATGGCCGCCGATACCGGCGTCACCATTTGCCCTGCGCCATTCTCGGCAGCCTCATAAGGACCATCGCCCGCCGTGAAGCGGGTGGCTGTGTGTTCGCCCACCACGATCGCGTCGTCCACGATGATGCCGAGCATCATGATCAGCGCGAACAGCGAGATCATGTTCACCGACTGCCCCAGCACCCACATGATGCCGATGGTGGCGAGCATAGCGACGGGAATACCGGCGGCGACCCAGAAGGCGATGCGCGCGTTGAGGAAGATGAACAGCACCGCTACGACGATGAGCAATCCACCGAGACCGTTGGTCACCAGCAGCATAATGCGCTCGGTCAGCGCGTTGGCGCGGATATCGTATTGGAAAAGCTCCAGCCCCGGCGGCAGTTGGTCCTGCACCTCTGCGACGTAACTCTGCAGCAATTGGTTCGTCTTCAGCGTGTCGGCACTGTCGGCGCGCTGAATTTCGATCTGGACGGCGGGCTTGCCCGCGATAAAGCCGCGGGGCTGCCCGTCTTCATAGCCGTCGGTGATGGTGGCGATGTCCCCAAGCAGCACCTTCTCGCCGCTGTCGAAACTTCTAACCTCCAGCGCCGCCAGTTCGCGGGGCGTGTCAGCTTCGGCGAGCGTGCGCAACTGCTTCTCGACGCTGCCTTCCATGTTGCCGGAGGGCAAATCGCGGGAATTGGCGGCGATGGTTGTGGAGACGTCACCTACGGTGAGGTTGAGACGCCGCAGCTCGCGCTCCGGCACGTCCACCTGCAACTCGCGGTCGCGCAACCCGGTGAAGATGATCTTGTCGATGCCGCGCTCGATTAGATCATCGCGCACTTTCTTGGCGTAGAAGCGCAGCGCCGTCTCGGACACATCACCAGTCAATGCCAGCCGCGCGACACGGTCGAACCCGCGCGCGCCCTGGCGGACACTGGGGTCGTCGGCATTGTCCGGCAATGTGGTGACAGCGTTCAGAGCCGTTTCGACGTCGCGCACCGCCTTTTGCATGTCAGCGCCTTCGACATATTCGATACCCATCGAGGCGACGCCTTCACGGGCGCGAGATGTTAAGCGGTCGACGCCATCGAGGAAGCGGACTTCCGGCTCGATGATTTCAAGAATGCCTTCCTCGACATCTTCCGCACTCGCGCCGGGCCACTCCACGGTGACCACGACCACGGGCACTTCGATCTTCGGGAAGAACTGCGTGTTGATCCGCCCCAACGCCATGACGCCGAAGATGACCATCAGCACCATCACCAGATTGGCGGCGTTGCGGTGCCGCACGAAAAGGCTGACGAGGCCGGACGCGCCGCCGATCTGCCGGGTGACCATGGCCTAGTTCGCTTCCCGGCTAGACGCGCGGTGCTGCGCGACCAGCGCGCGACGCTCGTCCTGCGGCAGGGCGCGGAAGGCGTCGCGCGTCATGTCGTTGGATTTCAGGATCGCCGCGACTTCATCCGGCGATGGTCGGCCCCGCGGTGCATCGTCCTCGCGTGGCGCGTTTGCCTCGGTCTCGGTCTGCACCCGCAGTCCGGCGCTAACCTCGGTGATGCGTGTGACGAGCACCTCCTCCCCCGTCTGCAGCCCGGCGGTGATGATTGCGTTCTCGCCTTCGAAGGCGGCGATTTCCACCTTCCGTTCTTCCAGCATGCCATCCACCGCGATATAGACGGTGTCCGCGCCATATATCGCCTGATCGGGAAGGGTCACTGCGTTGATAAAGGTGCGGTCCGGCACGCGTACCTCAACAAAGGCCCCGGGGCGCAGTGTCACGCGATTGTCTGCTGTGCCGATGGCTGCGAAAAGCTCGACCCCGCCGCGGGCAGACGCGATGTCCGCCCCTAGCCGCTCGATCGTCCCGGGCCACGAATAGCTTTGCCCGCCAACGGCCCAAGTGATGTTGACCTTGCGTCCGATGAGGCCGGTCTCGTCCGTCTGTAAACGACCGTATTGCGCGTCGGTGAGTGTGAATTTCGCGTCGAGTTCATCATCTTGATAAAGAGTCACAACGGCGTCGTTGGCGGTGACGTTGCGGCCCACTTGCGCTGCGCTCATGCGGATGATGCCGGAGAACGGTGCCTTCAGAACCGTGGACTCCAGATTGCGCTCGGCCTGCGCGACGCGCCATTCCAAGCGTGCAATGGTGGCGCGTAACTGCTCCAGCCGCGCCTGCTGCACGGCAATCGTATCGCGGGCCAAGGCGAGTTGTTGTTCGCGCTGGCTCTGCACCAGACGACGCGCGTCCAACTGCTGTTGGGTGGAGGTGCCGCGCGCTCGCAATTGCTCGGCGCGGGCGACGTCGTCCACGGCGAATTTGAGTTGCTCTTCAGCAGGCCCGAGCTTGCTCTGTTCCAGTGTGATCTGCGCTTCGTTCTCAGCGATGCGCCCCTGCGCTTCCGCCAGATTGGCCTGCGCTTCCTGCAGTGCACCCTCGAATTCGAACGCATCGATGGTGACGAGGGGCTCACCCGCTTCCACCCGAGCGCCAGCCTCCAGTTTGTCGGAAATCGCCACCACCTCGCCTGAGACGAGGGTCCGCAGGTCCACCGTGCGGGCGGCGACGGTTTGCCCGTAGGCGATGAAACTGGGTTGCACGTCGCTGGCCTGGGCGACGATGGTTTCCACCGTGTAGACCGGCTTGAAAGCGCGCCGCTCGCGCGGTTCCGGCGCGCTGGCTAGCATGGAGCGCGTCATCCACAGCGCACCAGCAAGGACGGCAACTATCAGTACGGCCTGACTGATAACGAGCGCGCCCGATTTCAACACCGAGCCGGTGCGGCTCTTCGGTGTGGAATCGACTTCGGCCGGGACGGCGAACGCGGACTGAGCGGGGCCGTCGGCTGGCACGCTCTCCACTTCTACTCCTGTCACTTTGTCCAGCATGACACCGTTTCCTGTTTGGCGACGCGACGAATGCGCCTTCTGAAAACGGTCGAGGCTCCGTTCGACCGGCAGATTTCACTTAAAGCGAGCCTACCCAAGCGCGCTGAACGTAGCATGAAGATGGCAGGAGGCCAGAAATGCTTTGTCGCAGACTGTCTCGCTGCCACAATCCGCCAGACGCTGTTAAACTTTGAGCGAAGCCAATTCGCCGGGCTCATAGCTGTAGCGCTTCGAGCAGAACTCGCAGGTGACGCGGATCAGACCGTCCTCAACGCTTTCCTGTTGCTGCTCAGCGGTGAGGCCCTCAAGCATGGTGCGCACCTTCTCGTCGGAACAGGAGCAGTCGTCTGCCACCTTCTGGGCATCGAAAACACGCACGCCATGTTCGTTGAACAAGCGGAACAGCAGGCGTTCCGGTTGCACTGCGGCGTCGGTCAGTTCGACATCGTCGATCGTGCCCATCAGCGCGGTCGCTTCCAGCCAGGCGTCGTCTTCATCGGTCTCCTCATCATCCGGCGCGCCATCGCCACCCGGCAGGTCCTTCATCCGCATGCGCTCTTCACTGTCGGGCAGGAACTGCAGCAGCACGCCGCCGGCGGTCCAATTGTGGGTTGGGCCATCGCCATCTGCGTTGCGGGTCAGTACCTCACCGACGCCGAGACGGATTTCGGTGGGGATCTGCTCCGACTGGCGGAAGTACCGACGCGCGACCTCCTCCAGCCCTATGCCGTCCAACTGCACGATCCCCTGATAGCGCTGGGTATATTCGCCCTGATCGATGGTCATGGCGAGAATGCCTTTGCCAAGGAGCGACGGCGCATCGGTATTGCCAGCGCGCATAGCTTCCGTCACCGCAGCTTCGTCATAGCGGGCGTAGGCGCGGATGGAGGACGGGGTGCGGAAATCGGTGACGATCATCGACACCGGTCCGTCCGTCTGGGTCTGCAGGATGAACTTGCCTTCGAACTTCAAGGCCGTGCCCAGCAGAACGGTGAGCGTGATCGCTTCCGCCAGCAGGCGGGAGACGGCGACGGGATAGGCGTGGCGGTCCAGAATGCTGTCCAGCATGGGGCCGAGCTGAACGGAACGTCCACGCACGTCGAGCGGGGCCACGGCAAAGGGAATGACCGCGTCCTGGCCTGCGAAATCGATGTTGAGATGAGCGCCTTCCGTCGCGTCGGAAGAGGCATGGATCGGGGTCTGCGCCATGGCGGGCCGCCCTTTCTGCCAGGTGTTTGGCTGCCAAGAGTCTGGCAAACGTGTTGTTCGAGAAATGCCGGGCGACCTGAGGCCCGCCGTTTCTCAGTATCTGGTTCGCGAGCCTTCTCGTTTCAAGCCGCGTTGCTTGCCTGGCTTAGGCTACCGCTTCTGGGAGCGGGCGAGGAACGCCAGCCGTTCGAACAGGTGCACGTCCTGCTCATTCTTCAGGAGCGCGCCGTGAAGCTTCGGCAAAGCGTTCGTCGCGTCGCCGCGCAAGGTTGCCGGATCCACATCGTTAGCGACCAGCAAACGGATCCAGTCCAGCGCTTCGGATGTCGATGGTTTCTTCTTTAGGCCTGTCGTCTCTCGGATTTCGTAGAATTGCGTCAGCGCTTCGCGCACGAGGTTCTGCTTGATGCCCGGGAAGTGCACATCGACGATTTTCGCCAGCACATCGGCATCGGGAAAGGCGATGTAATGGAAGAAGCAGCGGCGCAGGAAGGCGTCCGGCAGTTCCTTCTCATTGTTGGAGGTGATGATCACGATGGGCCGGTGCACCGCCTTCACCGTCTTGTCGAGCTCGTAGACGTAGAACTCCATCTTATCGAGCTCTTGCAACAGATCGTTGGGGAACTCGATATCGGCCTTGTCGATCTCATCAATCAGCAACACCACCTTGCCATCAGCCTCGAACGCTTCCCAGAGGCGGCCTTTCTTGATGTAGTTGGCGATGTCCGCGACGCCCTTTTCGCCCAACTGACTGTCCCGCAGCCGGGAGACGGCATCGTACTCATAGAGACCCTGCTGCGCCTTCGTGGTGGATTTGATGTTCCACTCCATCAGCGGCAGGCCGAGCGCCTGCGCCACCTGTATCGCAAGCTCAGTTTTGCCGGTGCCAGGTTCGCCTTTCACCAGCAGCGGGCGCTCCAGCGTGATGGCGGCGTTGACGGCCGTGGTCAGGTCCTGTCCGGCAACATAGTCGGCGGTTCCGGTGAATTGCATGGCGTCTTGTCCGGCGGTGTCGAATATCGCCCGCCTCTTAGCCGCGCTGGGCGGCACGGTGCAACCGGAAGCGGAAAAGTGCATTGTTGTCGCACTTTAAGCGCCCTATATCGGGTTCACAAACACTTGACCTCGCGAAAGGGCCACCATGTCGATTTTGAAAAAGGGAATGAAAGGCGCACCCGTCAAGCGCCTGCAGGAAAAGCTTGGCGTTGCCGCCGATGGCGATTTCGGCCCCGGCACGCAGAAAGCTGTGATGGATTTCCAGAAGTCCAACGGTCTCGCCGTCGATGGCATCGCAGGTCCCGACACATTCACCGCCATGGGCCTCGATGAACTGGTGCTGCTGCGTGTCGGCTCTCGCGGCGATCAGGTGAAGAAACTGCAGGAAGCGCTCGGCATCGGTGCCGACGGGATCTTTGGCTCGGGCACCAAGAAGGCCGTGATGGCCTACCAGGAAGCCAATGGCCTCGCCGTGGACGGCATGGCTGGTCCCGCAACGCTCGCCACCATGGACGCCTTCGCTTCCATTGACGCCGACGTCGTCGCCCGTTCGGAAATCACGCCGGAAGAAGAGGCGGCCTTCGATGGCGAGGACCTGCCCGAAATCTCCGGCAGCGAAGCCGTGCAGGGGTCTTCCAGCGAACCGGCTCCAAAGAAATCTCTCTGGGGCAAGGTGAAAGGCTGGTTCAGCTAAAGTCTAGCTGCTGAACAGCTCGCTCAACGCGATACGAGGGCTCGTCACGCCAGTGGCGGGCCTTTTTGTTGGTATTGCCAGACGAGTGAGTTTCGCCAGCTGCGGCCAGCGGGGCTGAATACCGACCGTCGTGTTGCGGGAAAACGCGCTCGATGCGAACCCTGGCGTGGCCGCGGCTGACGAAGCCAAGCTTGCGAGCAGCGGCTTTCGACACATCGAGAATTCGGCCCTTGGCGAAAGGTCCACGATCGTTGATGCGCACCACGACCGAGCGTTTGTTGTGCATGTTGGTGACCTTGATCTTGGTGCCGAAGGGCAGCTTGCGATGGGCCGCCGTCATCTTGCTGGAGTTCATGCGCTCACCGCTAGCGGTCATGTTGCCGTCGAGCGCATACCACGAGGCCGAGCCCGTCTGCGCAGCGGCAGGTGCGATCAGCGCCAGCGAAAGCGCTATGGCGGTCAGAACTGTCTTCATGGGAGGTTGTCCAAACGGGCTGTGTCGAGCGGGCAAATGATGGCTAAATGTGTCACCCGTATGGGCCGCGACGCTCAGGCTCCATCAAGGTTTGTTACGAGTCGAGATGGTGCGGGAGCGAAAGCGGTTCAGCCCTTCCAGCCCGCCAGACGCATGCCCTCCACCAGCCTGTCGAAGTTGCGCCGCTGGACGAACGGGACGCCTGCTTCAAGCGCCTGCATCGTGTAGCCGGGCAGAATGCGCTCGCTTTCGGCCATCGCCTGTCGGGCGCGCTCTGGATTGCCAGCCAGCGCTTCAGAGGCTGCGAGCAGATGGTGGTGGAAAAACCAGTCAGGCCGTTTGGCGGCGCTTTCACGGGCGAAATCTGCAGCCGCCGCATAGTCGCCTTCTACGAAGGAGGCGAGCGCCAGCGAATAGACCCAGAGACTGATATGGGGGTCCGACGGTGACAGCGCGATGGCGCGAAGGGCTGCTCGGCGAGCCGCTTCCGGTTGATCGTCCAGCGCCGATAGGCGGGCGATCTCACCCAAGGCGCTTGCAAAATTCGGGTTCAGTTCCAGCGCTCGACGTTCAGCTGCCAAGGCCGGTGCGACGTGGCCGAGCAGCGACAGCGCCGTGCCAAGCGTGAAGTGGGCATTCGGGTTCGTATCGTCCCGGTTCACCGCAAGCCGTGCCAGCCGCAACGCTTCGGCTGCGTGCTTCTCGGGGTCATCCGTCCAACCGGTCCAGGCCTGTGTCATGTGACAGAAGGAGAGCAGAGCAAGGATTTGAGAGCTGTCCGGCTCCAGTTGTAACGCCTTTTCCGCGCAGACCATGGCGGAGCGCACGTGGCGCGACGACCCGCGCCAGAAATGCCAGCGCGCGCGCATCAGCAGATCCCATGATGACAGATCACGGGGACGGGCGTCGGCTGCACGTTCCGTCTCGTGGCGCAGGAACTCCGGCTCGATCATCGCCACGATCAGCGTGGTGATCTCGTCCTGAATGTCGAAGATGTTGCCGTCACGGCGGTCGTAGTTCTCCGACCAGACCGTGGTGCCCGTGGGACATTCTACAAGCGAGGCGGAGACGCGGACCATAGAACCTGCGGAGCGGATACGGCCCTTCAACAGGTAGCGCACCCCCAGATCGCGTGCGATTTCATTGTCCGCCCAAGTCGCTTCCGAGTAGTTGAGTGACGAGCGCGGCGAGATCACCTTGAGCCAGTTGGAGCGTGATAAGGCGTCGGCGATATCCGACGCCATGCCCATCGCCATATAGGCGTCTTCCTCGTCGTCCATGCGCTTGCCGGGCGGCACTTCGAAGGGCAGCACGGCAATGCCGCGTGCATTGTCGAACCAGTGGTCGCCCTCCTCGCCATTCGTGACGTCAGGGCTCTTGCCGTCCTTTGCGTCGTAAGCGGCCGCCAGACGAGCGGATGGTTCGAGCTTGATCTCGTCTCCTTCAGCGACGCGATAAACACGCACCGGGTCGGACATGCCTTTGACCACGCGGAAGCCCATATCGATAAAGCGGTGAACGTTGGACCCACTGACCTGCCGATAAGCCTCTCCGTCGATATTGATCGAGCCGGGTTCCGCCATCTGCTGCAGCCGGGCGGCGATATTCACTTTCGGGCCGGAGATCAGATGCTCTTCCTGCAGCACGTTGCCGAAGGATAGACCGCAACGGAAGCGCATGCGCTGGTCGACGGGAAATTCCTCATTCGCCTCTAGCACCTGCGCTTGAAATGCCGTCATGCACTCCAATGCGGAGGCGACGCTGGAAAACTCGGCAAACATGCCGTCGCCCGCCGTGTCGATGATGCGACCGCCGTTGCACTCCACCAACTCATTGAGCTTGCGAAAATGCTTCGCAAGGCGCTTGCGGGTTTCCTTCGGCGCCTTCTCGATATTGCTGGAGTAACCAACGGCGTCCACGAAAACAGGGCAGGACGGTTTCCAAGTGTAGCCGTCTGGGTCGGGTTGGGACGCGGCGGCAGATGGGGTGTCGGCAACGGCCTGTCGGGCCTGCTCTTCCGCCTTGCTGTCGCGCAACCGCGTTGCGCCTGTTTGCCGGTCGTCCATGCTCGTCACCTGATCGCGAAACCGAACGCCGTGGGTTCGCCCCCGCCACGACAGATCGCGCATATCCCCCAAGGAAGTGCCTCGCTTGATGACAGGTTAGCGACAGGTCGGCCATCGCACAATGTTTTGAACGATCGACTTTCCCGTTCTGACAACAATTGTCATGTGTCGAAAACGCACGAAGGGCCCGCAGCTTGCGCGACGGGCCCTTCGTTAAGGCGTAGGACTATGGCGACTTAGCTGCCGTCGGCGTCGCGGTTTTTCAGGGCTGCGCCCAAAATGTCGCCCAGCGATGCGCCGGAATCAGAGGAACCGAACTGTGCCACGGCTTCTTTCTCCTCGGCGATTTCCAGCGCCTTGACGGAGAGATTGGCCTTGCGCGTCTTGCGGTCGAACTGAGTGACGCGGGCGTCGATCTTCTGACCGACGGAGAAACGCTCTGGACGCTGCTCATCGCGGTCGCGGGACAGATCGCCCCGGCGGATGAAGGCTTCGATGTCGGTGTCGACGATGCGCGTTTCCAGACCACCATCGGTGACCTTCATCACCTCGGTCGTCACGATCGAGTTGCGGCGGATGTCGCCCGTATCGGCACCTGCCGTGTCCGCGTTGTCCAACTGCTTGATGCCGAGCGAGATGCGCTCTTTATCAACGTCAACATCAAGCACCACGGCCTTGACCATGTCGCCCTTGTTGTAGTCCTCGATGGCTTCCTCGCCGGAGCGGGACCAGTCGAGATCGGACAGGTGGACCATGCCGTCCACATCGCCGTCGAGACCGATGAAGAGACCGAACTCGGTCTTGTTCTTCACTTCGCCTTCGACAACCGTACCGGACGGGTACTGATCGGCGAACGTGTCCCACGGGTTGGACAGGTTCTGCTTCAGACCAAGCGAGATGCGGCGCTTACCGGGATCGACCTCCAGCACGACCACTTCTACTTCCTGGGAGGTCGCGACGATCTTGCCGGGATGGACGTTTTTCTTTGTCCAAGACAATTCCGACACGTGGATAAGGCCCACGATGCCCGGC
>JBCCRF010000020.1:0-17355 GCA_039208305.1 Pseudomonadota bacterium | reverse complement strand
CGAAAATCTCGACGCCCTGATCCGCGAAGAAAAACAGCGCGTTGCCAGTCATTTTCTGCATGAAGCGTGGGACAGCGCCATGGAAGAAGGTATCGAGACGGCTATCTTGGTCGACTCTGCCGTGCACGTCGCTTTGACGCGCTTATTTTCGGAAGCAGGCGAAGATGGCGTACGTGATCTGATTGAGAGCCTGCAGGACCGCTTGACCTCCGGCCATTTCGACGCGGGGCGCGTTCTGCAGTAGCCTCTGCGGGCGGTTTTCGCTGCCACCCAACTCTCCAGATGGAAACGCCGGCCGGCTGTGCTAGCACAGCGGCATGATGCTTTGCTTCTCCAAACTCGTGAAGATAATCGTTGCGACCGGCCTTCCCCTGCTAGTCGCCGATTTAGCCCTTGCGCAATCGGGTTCGGGCAAGGTGCCAACACGGGCTATCATCGTGCCCAAGGCACCCAATAGCGATGGCATTCCGCTGCCCAATACGCAGACCGGGTTGGAAGAAAAAGCCGACACCAACCCCGATCCCGACGAACCAGAACCGGAAGCTGCCGAAGATAACGGGTCACCCACGAACAGCGAAAGCCAGCAGCGTCAACCAAGCGATCCATCAGCGCCTTTGCCAACCATCGAACGCGATATCTCCAATCTTCCTGCTCCGGTTCGGGCCACGCGAAAGCGAATTCTCGCGGCAATTGAAACGGGAGAGGTCGAAAATCTCCGCTCTATCATCGGTACCGGCGAGGACATGACGAGCCTGTCCATCGGTGGCAACGAGGCGGACCCGATCGAGTTTCTGAAGGAAATATCCGGCGACGCAGAAGGCATCGAAATCCTCGCGATCCTTAAAGAAATCCTGGAGACTGGCTACACACACATGGACCCGGGAACCGATCTCGAACTTTACGTCTGGCCCTATTTCTTCGGCTATCCGCTGGACAGGTTGACCGCCGCCCAGCGGGTGGAACTGTTCACCATCATGACCGCGGGCGAAGTGTTGGATTCAGAAGAATTTGGCAGCTACATCTTCTATCGCATCGGCATTGCGCCGGATGGCCAATGGGCCTTTTTTGTATCGGGCGACTGACATGACCATCATCCGACATGATGACCGAGCAACGTTCGCCTGCACCGGAGAGGACGCGACGCATTTCCTGGAAAATCTGGTGACCTGCCGTATCAGCCAGGAGCCAGCCTTCGGTGCGCTACTAACACCGCAGGGAAAGATTCTTTTCGATTTCTTTCTCTCCCCAATTGATGGCGGCTACCGCTTCGATTGCGCAGCAAGTCAACGCGACGACCTCATCAAGCGGCTGACGTTCTATAAGCTACGCGCTGCCGTTGATCTGACCCCACTGAATGAGACTGTTGTCACCGGCTGGGGCGATGCGGAAAGACCGTCAAACGCCTTTGAAGACCCACGGCTGCCCGCCTTGGGTTGGCGGTCATACGTATCAGCATCGGACGACCCTAGCGACGAAGCTGCGTGGCTCGCGCATCGCGTGACACTTGGGGTTCCTGAACTAGGCACCGATGCCGAACCAGGTGGCGTGTTTCCGCACGATATGTCCATGGACCAGTTTGGCGCCGGTTCTGGCGTCGCCTTCGACAAGGGCTGCTATGTAGGGCAGGAAGTCGTCTCGCGCATGCAACATCGTGGCACGGCACGCAGCCGTTTTGTTCTGGTCGAAGGCGAAAGCGACCTGCCGCCATCAGGCACTGAATTGACGGTCGGCGACCGCGCCATCGGAACGCTCGGTACCATTTCCGGAAACAGCGGCCTTGCCTTGGTGCGTCTCGATCGCGTGGCTTCTGCAATTGCGCAGAGCACACCTATCATGGCCGGTGGTGTCGCCGTCACCGCGACCCTACCCGACTGGGTAGGCTACAACTGGCCGCAATGACGACACCACCCCTGCCCGCCGGTCGTGCCTGGCAGCGTATGCTGTCGGGTCGACGCCTCGATCTGCTGGACCCGTCGCCTCTGGACGTCGAACTGGAAGACATCGCCCATGGCCTCGCCCGCGTGGCACGTTGGAACGGGCAAACCAATGGCGACCACGCATTTTCCGTGGCGCAGCACAGCATTCTGGTGGAACGAATCTTCACGCTCCAACGCCCGTCCGCGACCCGAGACGAGCGATTGGCGGCTCTGCTGCACGACGCTCCAGAATACGTGATCGGCGACATGATCTCGCCCTTCAAGCAGGTCCTCGGCGGCAATTATCGCGATGTTGAAGCGAGGCTGGAGTCCGCCATCCATCAACGCTTCGGCCTGCCCACCGCACTGCCCGTGCGGTTGAAGAAGACGATCAAATTGGCCGACGGTGCCGCTGCGTGGTTTGAAGCGACGCTTCTAGCCGGGTTTTCTGCGGAGGAAGCGAAGAAACATTTCACACGTCCCACCGGCCTGTCCGCAGACCATTTGCCTCTGACACCATGGTCAACCGCTGAAGCGCAACAGCACTTCATGACGCGCTATCAGGAGTTGGACGCCTTGCAATGAGTGCTATCGCCGTCTGCCCACTCTCAGATCTTGACGAAACCATTGCCCGTACCGGTGCCCGCAGCATGATCTCGCTCGCCGGGCCGGACAAATCCATCACCCGGCCAGCAGTTATTGATCGTGAATGGCTAGCGTTGGAGTTCAACGATATCCCGGGACCAAGGGATGGCTACATCGCCCCTTCGCGCGAAGACGTGGCCCAGATCATCGAGACGGGTTTGCTCTGGTCCGGCGAAACCCCTTTGATATGCCAATGCTGGTTGGGAGTGAGCCGTTCGACAGCATCCGCGCTGATCATCAGCGCGGCGCGCCGACCTGATCAAGATTTCGACGAATTAGCTCAGCGATTGCGCAAACTTAGCCCAACAGCGACACCGAACCCGATGATGATCCGACTTGCGGATGAGCAGCTAGCGCTCGGGAATCGTCTTGTCCATGCCGTTCGCAGCATTGGGCGCGGGGCGAATTGTATGCAGGGCGAGCCCTTCGAACTGAGGGTATGACCGCTACTTGCGGCGCAGCAAGCCCGGGCGATCAATAGGCACCGTCACCTTCATCTGCGGGCGTTGAGCACCGGCCATCTGCATCTCACTCACGAATTCTACACCCATGGTCAAACCGTCACGCCAGCGCACTTCGCAGTCGACGGTAATGCCGTCAGTCGGCACGTGCAGCCGAAACTTATTCGGCCAGGTGATATCGTTGGGCAGGCGAAGCTTTGCGCCGCCCATGGACAGATCGCGCACGGTGCATTTCGTGGAGATGCGCCCATCATCGTAGGACAGCTGCCCCTCCTTCAACGTGCGCTGTCGCAGCAGACGTTCGGAAGCCTTGTTGTTGGCCGATTGAGCGTCGCCCATCACTCCATGGGGCATAGTGGTCATGCGAACTCTCCTCGCGTTCCGTCGATTTCTGCACAGCACGGCACCGAAACCTTGAACAGAGACTACCCGACTTTCGTGAAGAGAATCTTTCGCAGATCACCGACCCGCGATGGTCCGCATTTAGCGCTCTATTTGGATATCCAGCCCAAGATCCAGAGTCGGCGCACTCATCGTGATTTTCGAGGTGGAAATCATGTCCACGCCAGTTTCAGCGATAGCAACGATCGTATCGATGTTCACATTGCCCGATGCCTCAATCGGATTGCGCCCATCCACCATGGCGACGCCTTCGCGCAGCTGTTCATTCGTCATGTTGTCCAGCATCACCACATCTGGCCCGGCCTCCAAGGCGATGGCCAGTTGCTCCAGCGTGTCCACCTCGACCTCGATTTTGATGAGATGCCCCGCGAAGGCCCGCGCCTGCCCGATCGCTTCTCGCACCCCGCCACAGACCGCGATGTGATTGTCCTTGATCAAGATCGCATCGTCCAAGCCAAAGCGATGGTTAGCACCCCCACCGCATTTCACCGCGTATTTTTCAAACGTTCGTAGGCCCGGGATCGTCTTACGCGTACAGCAAACCTTCGCCTTCGTATGGGCAATGCGGTGGGCAAATTGTGCGGTGTAGGACGCAATGCCCGAAAGATGACAGGCATAGTTCAACGCCACCCGTTCAGCGGCTAAAATGGCGCGCGCTGGCCCCTCGATAATAGCGACATCCTGCCCTGCCGACAGCGCATCGCCATCTTTTACCAGAGCATCAAATTCCAGGTCTGCGCTCGCTTCACGGAAGGCAGCCTCTGCGATGGTAATGCCCGCTAGCACCCCTTCTTCGCGACTGTTCATCACCGCGCGGGCAGTTGCATTTACAGGGATTGTGGCATCGCTGGTCACGTCTCCGGCAAGCCCCAGATCTTCCCGCAACGCAGCGCGCACCGCCTCCTGCACCATGACCAGCGGCAGGCTCGGTGGGTGCGAGACCACGCTCACGCCGAGACCTTTATCGCAAGGCCGTCCGACAGGAGCTCGTCGGCCAACCGATCAGCCTCCTTCTTGGTTATAAAACTGCGTTGCGCGAGTTCCGACACAGGCTCAGGATAGTCGGTGCGATAGTGCCCACCACGACTCTCGTGGCGGCGAAGCGCAGATACTGCGATCATCTTGGCCGTGATCAGCGCGTTGTCGAAGCGCTGGCGCTGGTTGGTGCGCTCCAATTCGATAATTGTGGCCAGCCCCTCGCGCATGCCCTCGGCGGTGCGCACCACACCGAATTCAGCCGACATGGTCTTCCGCAGGACCGCCATCGCTTCGGTATCTGTGCCATCATCGTCTGAATCGGTCAGTTCTACAGAGTCCTGCGCCCATGGGTTCAGTTTGTGCGCTGGCAGAAGACCCTGAATATCCTCAGCGATCCGCGCTGCGAACACGACCGCTTCCAGCAGGGAGTTGGACGCAAGACGGTTCGCACCATGAGCGCCTGTGGACGTCACCTCGCCGCAGGCCCAGAGACCGTCCAGCGATGAACGACCGTTCGCGTCGGTCAAGATGCCGCCCATGAAGTAATGGGCAGCAGGAACCACCGGAATCAGATCCTTTACCGGGTCAATACCGTTTTCGAGGCAGTAGCCGTAGACCGTTGGGAATTCCTCCTTGAAGCTCTCGCCAACAGCCATGCGACAATCCAGCCACGCGCCCTTTCCCGCTTTCACCTGCTGAAAGATGCCACGCGCCACCACATCGCGCGGCGCGAGTTCAGCATCAGGATGCAGCGGGACCATGAAACGCTCGCCCGCATCGTTGACCAGCGTGCAGCCGTGGCCGCGCAACGCTTCGGTCGCCAGCGGCGCCGGATCTTTGCCGACATTGATCGCCGTAGGATGGAACTGCACGAATTCCATATCAGCCAAAATTGCCCCGGCCCGAGCCGCCATGCCGATGCCACCGCCCCGTGCCTCGCTGGGGTTGGTGGTGACAGAATAAAGATGCCCAACACCACCTGCGGCCATGACAACGGCCCGCGCGGGCAGACGTATCTTGTTCGGCCCCCTGCCCGCCTGATCGCGCGCCACGACGCCATCGACATATTTCCCGTGGGTCAGGATGTCCTGTACGACATAGCCTTCCAGCACCCTGATGGACGGCGTTTCGCGCACCGCAGCCACCAGCGCTTCCATAATGGTCTTGCCAGCCTTGTCGCCCTGCACGCCGACGATACGCTCTTCGCTATGAGCAGCCTCGCGGGCGACTTCCAGACGGCCTTCTAGGTCGCGGTCGAAAGGCACACCGAAGCGCAGCAGATCGTCGATCCGGTCCGCCGCCTGACTGACCATCAGCCGGGCGATGTTCTCATCTACCGTTCCAGCACCGGCCATGACGGTGTCCGCGACATGCTTCTCCACCGTATCGCCCTCTTTTACGGCAGCCGCGATGCCAGCCTGGGCCCAAGCGGAGGACGCGCCTTTCCCGAGCGAGGCCGCCGTCAGAACTGTGACAGGTCTCGGCGCAAGCTTCAGCGCGCAGAACAGCCCCGCGAGGCCGCCGCCGATAATGATCACGTCATCGGTGCCCATCCAGGTGACAGGACGAAGGAAGGAGAGTTGTTCGGTCATAACCGCATGTCCACATGACAGGCGCCTGCCGGGCCGCGGCAGCAAAATGTCCGATAACTATAGCGCAGCGGACAGCGCGGTCGCGAAAAAACGTATGCGACAGAATGATGACACACGGGTTTTTTAGAACAACTCTTCCCCGATTTCCCGAATTTGATCAGGAAATTCACGATACAGTGCGAAGGTGATGTCCTTGATTTTTGAATTCACTCCGAAATGCATCACTTCCATCTCACCGCTGCGTTTAGCCGCAACGGCGAAGGCAGCATCCAGCTGCGCCATGTTGCGGGTCTCGATCAGCAGCTGAAACTCGCCACCAAATGCCTTTGTCGGCGTTAGCCCCAGCTTCGAGCGCAGCAACCTCCATCCTTCGATCTTTTTGCTCTCGACAAGATGATCCATCATCCGCGTCAGATCGCTGACGAAGTCGAGGTCTTTCACACCCGGCTTCAGCGAAAAGAACGCCTGGTAGACGTCCATCGTCAGTTCTTCAGATTGACCATACGCTCAACGGACTGCCGTGCCTTTTCAGCCATAGTGGGGTCGACCAGCACTTCCTCTTTCATCTCCAGCAGGCTGTCGAGGATTTTGGGCAGCGTGATGCGCTTCATGTGTGGGCAGAGGTTGCAGGGCTTGATGAACTCCACCCCCGGCGCCTGCTCCTGAATATTGGAGGCCATGGAGCATTCCGTCACCAACAGAACTTTGGCGCCCGCTTCTTGGGACGTCGCATAGTCGATCATGCCTTTAGTCGATCCGGTGAAATCGGCCACCGCCGTCACTTCAAGCGGGCATTCGGGGTGGGCGACGATCTGCACCGCCGGGTCGGCGTCCTTGTAGGCCAACAGTTCTTCGGCGGTGAAACGCTCGTGGACCTCGCAATGGCCCTTCCAGGTGAGGATTTTCACGTCGGTCTGCGTCGCGACGTTCTGCGCCAGATACTCGTCGGGGATCAGCAGCACTGTGTCGACGCCGAAACTCTCGACCACCTGCACCGCGTTGGAGGACGTGCAGCAGATGTCGCTTTCCGCTTTCACGTCGGCAGAGGTATTTACATAGGTGACGATCGGCACGCCGGGATTGGCCTCCCGCAGCAGGCGCACATCTGCGCCCGTGATGGAATCCGCGAGCGAGCAACCGGCCTTCATGTCGGGAATGAGAACAGTCTTGGACGGGTTCAACAGTTTCGACGTTTCCGCCATGAAGTGAACGCCGCACTGCACAATGACATCCGCCTCAACGCGGGTGGCCTCCATCGCGAGTTGTAGCGAGTCGCCTGAAATATCGGCCACGCAGTGGTAGATTTCCGGCGTCTGATAATTATGCGCCAGAATAGCGGCGTTTCGCTGCTTTTTCAGCTCATTAATCGCATGAACGTAAGGCGCGTGGATCGGCCATTCGATCTCGGGAATGTGGTGGCGCACTTTCTCGTAAAGCGGCGCGGTTGCCTTCTCGACTTCTGGCGTGAACTCGAGTGACGGGCGCTCGATACGGTCGAACTTTTTGCCCGAGGCTGTCACCAGCGGCCTGGTGGCGAATGACTGAAGGGTCTCGGCCATGGCGCGGCCTCCTGAACGTCAGTGGTCTTTTATACATATGCGGTTGCGACCGCAGGCCCGCAAGGGTCCCTCCCGTCGCGGGCCTTCAGGTGAAGCGCACGCTCACGCTACCGAACTCGGCAAATTTCGCCGAATAGGTGGCGCCCGCCTGCGCTGGAACCGGTGCAGTACATGTGCCGGTGGAGACCCACTCTCCCGCTTCGATCCGCTCCCCCTGCGCGGCGAGTTGCTCGCCCAGCCAAACGAGTGAATTGATCGGGTCGCCCATGACAGGCTGGCCGTTGCCTGTTTGCACAACCTCACCATCCAGCGTGGATTCCACCACGCCTTCTGCAAGGTTCTGCGATGCCCAATCCGCCACCTCATCACCCACGACGAAATAGGCGTTACCTGCGAAATCCAGAGTCACGCCGATGCCGTTCTGATAGGCCGCCGAGTGAGTGCGGCGACCGATCACTTCAATTGCGGCGTGCACGGTTTCGACAGCCGATGCAGCGGTGTCGGCGTTTATCGCCTCGCCTTCCGCAGGCCAGGCGCGGGCCAGCTTGAATGCGTATTCAGGTTCGCACGCACCAACTGTTGCCGTCTTTTCGACATCGCCGCCATTGTCCACCAGCGCAAGCTCCAGCATCGGGCCGTAGAACGGTTCAGAAATACCGAACGCTTTCTGTGCCGCCTCGTTGGTTGCACCCACTTTCCAGCCAATGCGCTTACCGCCAAGTGCTGCGTTCGCAGCCTGCTGGATCGCCATAGCGTCCTCGACGGAAAGACCATTATCGAAGACGGGCAGATCGGCTTGTTCCCCGCTCTTGCGGGCCTCCACCAGTTGAGCAGCGATCTCGTCGAAATTCATGGGGCGGTTCTTTCCATCGGTCTAAGGTTCTGCGAGACCTTTAGGGCAAGTGCGCCACCAGCGCACCCAAAAATCCGCGCGTGCCGCGCTTGGGAGAATGATGGAAACCGATAGTGCAAGAGGCTGGCAACCACCTGTCTGGCTCATCATCATCTGCGGCTGCACCATCGCGCTGCTCGCCTTCGGGCCACGCTCGGCCATGGGTTTCTTTCAGGCCCCGATGCTAGCGGATATGGGCTGGACATCCACCACCTTCGGCCTTGCCATAGCCATCCAAAACCTTGCCTGGGGGCTTGGCCAGCCCATCTTCGGCGCGCTGGCAGACCGTTACGGCGCCTGGAAATCGCTCGCCGCTGGTGGCGTTATCTATGCTGCGGGCCTGTTCGTTATGGGCACAGCGCAGACGGAAACCGCGTTGCATATCGGCGGTGGCGTATTGGTGGGGCTAGGGGTTGCGGCAGGCTCCTTCGGCATCATCCTGTCCGTCTTTGCCCGCAACGTGACGCCCGAGAATCGTTCCGTCGTCTTCGGCATGGGCACTGCAGCCGGATCGGCGGGCATGTTCCTGTTCTCCCCGCTATCAGCGGCGCTGATTGCCAATTTCGGCTGGTCACACGCGCTGGTGATCTTGTCGGTCGTCATGCTCGCGATTCCCGTTCTCGCCATCCCGCTCTACGGCAGCGCGCGGGATGCGAAGATGACGCCGGACATGGTGGACCAGACCATCGGACAAGCACTAAGCGAGGCGATGACCCATCGGTCCTACGTGCTGCTGATCACCGGATTCTTCGTGTGCGGCTTTCAGGTGGCCTTCATCACCGCCCATTTCCCGAAATATATCAACGATCTCGGCCTCAGTCTGAACCTCGCGGTCTGGGGCATCGCGCTCATTGGCCTGTTCAATATCATCGGCTCGCTAGCATCGGGCGTGCTGGGGCAAAAATACTCAAAGCCCGGCCTGCTGTCGCTGCTCTATATCGGCCGATCCATTGCGACGGCGGCCTTTCTGCTCATACCGCCATCCGCAACGACCGTCATCGCCTATTCGATCATCATGGGCCTGCTTTGGCTCTCCACCGTCGCGCCGACCAACGCACTGGTCGCGATCATGTTCGGCACGCGGCATCTGGGGATGCTGGGCGGCATCGTGTTCCTGTCCCACCAAGTGGGGTCATTCCTCGGCGTCTATTTCGGCGGCTATCTGCGCGACACCACCGGCAGCTACGACGCCGTCTGGTGGCTAGGAGTAGCGCTCGGCATCTTCGCGGCCATCGTGCATTTGCCAATACAGGAGAAGGCGGTGGAGAGACCAGCCGCGCAGGCGACCTAGAAGTCGGTGTTCAGCGCCGGATAGGCTTGGCAGGACGTTACAAGTGTTCCGTTGATGGTTTGGGAATTCACATCAACGATGACAGCAACGTAGGAGTTGCGGTCGCCGATCGCGTTTTCAATGGTGGCTTTGCAATCGGCGAGATCATCATCCGACTCGAATTCAAGCTTTTGCCTCCCATCGGTCAGAGTGATCGTCATCGTATACGGCGCTTCCGTTTCGCTCGGATCGGCGTTGGTTACCGATGCAATCTCGCTGCCGCCGATGCGGTATTCTTCAAATTTTTGATAGGCATGGGCTGACGTGGCAAAAGACAGTGCAGCCAGAATTGAGAGCAATCGCATAAGTGGTCTCCTAAACCGGGATCTTGAAAATCGAACACGCCTGCGTGCCATGAGCGTAGAGTTTGCCTTCCGCATCCATGAGGCTGGCCTGCGAAGTGGCAATCTGGCGACCGGGGTGGACGACCGTTCCCTTGGCGAACAGCCGACCAGTCGTGGGCAAAATAGGGCGCACGAAATTGACCTTCAGGTCGATAGATGTGCTGGCATAGCCGACCGGGCATAACGTGTGGACGCAGCAGGCAAGTGCTGAATCGAGGATTGTCGATGCCCAACCACCATGCACGGTGCCGATGGGGTTCATGACGCCATCATGGGGCGTGCCTGCGAAGGTCACCTCGCCTTCCTTCACCTCCAGCATTCGAAAATTCATTGCTGCACCGATGCTGGGGCCAGGCTGGTCGCCAACACAAATGGCCTGCATCAACGCGAGCCCACTCATGGTCGCCGCCTCTGACATGGGTACCAGCCCGACATTCACTTGCTGACCATCGATCGTTTCGACTGGCATGGCAAAAGCCTCCTATCGCGCTTTGGTGACGGACCGGATCAGGCTGTCCCGTTCGGCAGGTGGCGTGATGCCGCGCGCTCCGAACACGTTGCGGTGTAGAAAGTGCCCGGTCAATGCAAAGCCATCCGCCAGATCGTCCGTCGTCGCGGCGCTTGCGCGATCAGCGCTGGCGAGGGTGAGAAAGGACGGCAATGCCAGCAATCGGTCGGCATAAGGCGCTGCCGCTGCTCCACTGACTGCACGTCCCGTGCGGGGCGATACGCTCACCAGATTGGCGCGCGTGCCGGTTGCAGCGCACCTCTCCAGATCGAGCCCGAAGCCAAGTTCGTCGAGAAGGGCAAGCTCAAAACGGATGACCAACTCGCCAGCGGAGGCCGGATCATCCAGAGCGTCGAGCACGAGATCGAGCGTGTCGTAAAGGTTCTGGTGCGCGTCGCGTTCCGGCAGCAGCCGCAAATGAGACGCCAACGTCTGCAACGCGTAGATACCATAGTCGGTCTCCATCAACCGTGCAGCGCGCAGGCGGTCGGCCTCAATCTTGAACTGTCCGAGATGCTCGTCGAGCCTTGCGCGCCAAGTCGCGGTGACACGGTTTCCCGGTTGCAGGACAGGTCGCATCGTACGGGACCGTCCCCCCTGGACCAAACCCAGATGACGCCCCCTCTCCCGCGTCATCAATTCGGCCACGACGCTGGTTTCGCCATGTTTACGAACGCCCAGCACGATGCCCTGATCGGTCCATTCCATGGTGTTCGACTAGCACTCGGTATCAACTTTGTCAGGCGGCGAAGAGCCGCCCGGTCGTTCAGACCGCTCCCGCTAGGCGAAAGGCGAAAGCCCGACAGCGTGAGCGCGGACTATTTGGGGAACTCCAGCCCCATTTCCACGTATCGCTCCGGATCGTCGATCCAGTTTTCGCGCACTTTCACGAACAGGAAGAGGTGCACCTTGCGGTCGAGCAGTTCGGACAGTTCCTCTCGCGCAGCGGTAGAAATCGCCTTGATGGTCTCGCCCTTTGAGCCGATCACCATCTTCTTATGCGCAGTGCGCTGTATGTAGATGACCTGATCGATCTTCACCGACCCGTCCTTACGCTCTTCCCAGCCTTCCACCTCCACATGGGCGCTGTAGGGCAGTTCCTGATGCAGGCGCAGGAATATCTTCTCGCGGGTGATTTCAGCCGCCAGCATCTTCACCGGCAGGTCGGAAATCTGGTCTTCGGGATAGAGATGCGGACCTTCCGGCAGCGCGCCTTCCAGGTAATTCATATAGTCTTCGCAGCCGTCTCCCTTCAGCGCGGAGATGAGGAAGGTCTGGTCGAACTCCACAACCTCATTGGCTTTCGCGATCAACGCCAGAAGCTGATCGTGGGGCACGCGGTCAATCTTATTTAAGATCAACACTTTCGGCAGCGAAACGTCGGCAAGCTGGGCTAAAATCCGTTCCGCATCACCTTTAATTCCACGCTCGCTGTCGATCAGCAGGCACACCATATCGGCGTCCTTCGCTCCGCCCCATGCGGCATCGACCAAGGCACGGTCCAGGCGACGCCGCGGTTGAAAGATGCCCGGCGTATCAGCGAACACGATCTGCGTGTTGCCACGATTAGTGATGCCACGCACCACCGTCCGCGTCGTTTGCACTTTATGGCTGACGATGGAGACTTTCGTACCCACGAGCCGGTTGATCAGCGTCGATTTGCCCGCATTGGGCGCGCCGATCAGCGCGACAAAACCGGCGCGCGACGGCGCTTCACTGGCAGTGGCATTGTCGCTCATGCGGTTTCCTTGATCGCCCCTTCAGCATCTTCTTTCCAAACGCCTTCGCGCAGCAACACGTCGCGCGCCGCCTGCTGCTCTGCCGCGCGTTTGGAACGACCCACTCCGTGTCCATCCTGCACGCCGTTGATGGCGACCGATACGCGGAATCTCGGATCATGATCCGGGCCGGACTTCTCCAGCATTGTGTAGACCGGCGTCTCATTTTGATGGGTATGCGCCCATTCCTGCAGCGCAGTCTTGGAATCACGAACGCCCGCGCCGGTTTCGTTCAGTCGACCTTTCCAATGCTTTGCAATGAAGGCCCGTGTCGGCTGCAGACCACCGTCGAGATAGATTGCGGCAATCACTGATTCCACCACATCGGCGCGGACGGACCGCATGCGCTGCCCGGTCACTTGCTTCACGTCATTGCCCGTGGCGATAAACGCGTGAAGACCAAGTTCATCAGCAATGGCAGCGCATGTCTTACCACTGACGAGCGCGTTAAGGCGGACCGACAGTTCACCTTCCGGTGCAGCCGGAAAAGCATCGAACAGCATCTCGGCTATGCACAGACCCAACACTCTATCGCCCAAAAACTCCAGCCTTTCATAATGGGCGTTGTTGCCAGGTTTGCGGGTAGCGCTGGTGTGCGTGAGCGCCCGTTTGATGCGCTCATGGTTGGAAAACCGATAGCCGATCAGTTCCTCAAACTGCGGGATCCAGTTCTTTCGTTTTCTGGCCGACAAGTCAGAGTCCTTTGAAAATGCGATCCCAACGCATGTCAGTCGGCCAGTTCCAGAACTGCCAGGCCGGCGTGCCGTCTCTCAGGGAAAGGAAAATGACTTGTGCCTTTCCGACGAGGTTCTCGGCAGGGACCATACCCACGTCGAAACGGCTGTCGGCAGAATTGTCGCGGTTATCACCGAGGAAAAAATAGTGCCCGTCGGGCACCCGGAAGGCTTCGGTGTTGTCAGCGATGGTGCCAGGGTCGAAGTCGATGGTCTCGTAACTCCGGCCACTGTCTTGCGTTTCGATATAGATGGGCGTTTCGCGGCGCGACGCTTCGTCAACAAACACGCCCTGCTGGCCGCGGGTCACGGGCTTTTCATTGATAAAGACCACACTGTCGCGCATCTGCACAACGTCGCCGGGCAGACCCACCACGCGCTTGATGTAATCTTTGCTCGTGTCATTGGGATATTTGAAAACCACGACATCGCCACGCTCCGGCGCACCTTCCCAGATACGGCCGTCGAACGGCGCCAGACTGAAAGGGAACGAGTGCTTCGAATAGCCGTAACTCCATTTTGACACGAAGATGTAGTCGCCGATCAACAGCGTCGGCTTCATGGAGCCGGACGGGATGTTGAAGGGCTGGAATAAGAAGGTGCGCAGCACGACGGCCAGCAGCAACGCCTGGATGATGACGGAGATCGTCTCCCAGACAGCATTTTCTTCTTTCGGCGGACGCTTGGTTGCCACGCGATGCGCTCCTTTGGGCCGCGCAGGATGCGGCGGAAACAGGCCGGGTGCTTATGCCGATTGCCGGGCCACGCGGCAAGCGCCAAACATTCAGGTTTTAATCATCGGCGAGCAAGCGTGCGCGGGCGAAGACATCCTCGAACATCTGCGGCGTCAACCGGCCGGTGTTCGTGTTGTAGCGTGAGCAGTGATAGCTTGAGACGACAGTGTAGTCGCCGATCTTGTGCTGCTGATTATGGGCAAAAGGATGGGCAGCGACGCGCTCTCCTAGCGTCCGCGTCAGACTGTCATGGGCGATTTTGCCAAGCGTCACCATGACTTTGAGATTTGGCAACGCATCCAGAGTCTGCATCAGAAACTGCCGACACGTGTTGATCTCCACGCCCACCGGTTTGTTTTGCGGCGGCACACACCGCACTGCATTGGTGATCGCGCATCCGATCAGCCTCAAACCATCATCGGGGCGGGCCGCAAATGTGCCTTCCGTGAAGCCAAACTTTGCCAGCGTCGCGTATAGCAGATCACCGGCCCAGTCGCCTGTAAACGGGCGACCGGTCGCATTGGCGCCTTTCATGCCCGGCGCCAACCCGACGACAAGCAATCGCACACTTTCTACGCCGCCATCAGGTGCACCTGGCCCCCAACTGGGCACAGGTGCGTTGAAGAAATTTGGGTGTTTTTCCTGTGCCTCGTGCCGGAATTCCACCAGCCGAGGACACAGCGGGCAGTCGAGCGCTGGGTCAGCCTGCGCGAGCGCCGAAGCATCAGCGTTCAATCGTCGTCACCGTAATCGTCGTCATAGTCGTTATCGTCATCATCATCGCGCTGGCTACGCGGATTTCGGTCGTTACTGCGCCCGATCTCGTCCTGAAGGCTTTTCAGGTCAATGAAAACATCCGCCTGGCGTCGCAAGTCGTCAGCAATCATAGGCGGCTGGCTGGACGTCGTCGAAACGATGGTCACGCGCCTCCCCTTTTTCTGCAGCGCCTCGACCAGATAGCGGAAATCGCCGTCGCCGGAAAACAGAACAAAGTGATCGACCGACTCAGCCAGCCCCATGGCATCGACCGCGAGTTCGATATCCATATTGCCCTTCACCTTGCGACGACCGGAGGCGTCAGTGAATTCTTTTGCCGGCTTGGTCACAACACGGTAGCCGTTGTAGTCCAGCCAATCGATCAGCGGGCGAATGGCGGAGTATTCCTGATCTTCGACCAGCGCCGTGTAATAATAGGCGCGCAACACATAGCCGCGTCTCTGAAACGCCTCCAGCATCGCGCGATAGTCGATATCGAACCCTAAGGCACGCGAGGTGGCGTAGAGGTTCGCCCCGTCGATCATCAGCACGATCTTTTCTCGTTCGTCGAACATTTGAATGCGGCCTTTCAATCTCTGCCCCGGCTTGCGCGGCACATAACTATAGCGGAGCAACCGCACAGCAAGCGTTTAGTTCAATTCCACCCATCAAACCAACGACCTGCCTTGCTTTCGCCGCCACTTGGCATTACGCAATCGCCAAGTTCACCTCCCGAAATTCAAGCATGCGAGGGCTGCCCATGGCACGCGTGACCGTTGAAGACTGCATCGACAAAGTATCCAACCGCTTCGAACTGGTGCTGCTGGCCAGCCACCGTTCCCGCCAGATTTCTTCCGGCGCGATGATTTCCGTCGACCGTGACAACGACAAGAATCCTGTCGTCGCGTTGCGTGAGATCGCTGATGAGCAGTTGTCCCCCGGCGATTTGAAGGAAGACCTCATCCATTCGCTGCAGAAGCATGTGGAAGTGGACGAAGCCGAGGACGCAATGGAAGCTCCGATCGTCGCGGAAGGCGAAATGGCAGACACGTCGGACGAGGCGCCCAAGCAGGTTACCTTCGACACCATGTCGGAAGAGGACCTTCTTTCAAGCCTACAGAACCTCGTCGCCCCGGAAAAAACCGACGATTTCTGAACCGAACAGCACCGATAAGTCTCAAAAAGGCTGGCGGGTTAACTTGTCGGCCTTTTTTATTGCTCAACAGACCACCAACCATCGCCTTTTGCTTGTAACAGCCCCTGCCAATCATCATTCTTGGAGAGAGGCAGACGAAACGGTTGGAACACGCGCGCATGATGCGCCAAACGGAACTTTTTGAGCGGGTTCAGTCCTATATTCCCGGCGCGGATCAGGAGTTGCTGGACCGCGCCTATGTCTACGCGATGCATCAGCACCGCCATCAGACCCGCACCTCCGGCGATCCCTATTTTACCCATCCACTCGAAGTCGCTTCCATCGTCACCGACCTTCAACTCGATCAGGCGAGCGTGGTCGCGGCTTTGCTGCACGATACGATTGAAGACACGGATTCCACACGGTCTGAAATCGATGCCAAATTCGGCTCTGAGATTGGTGAACTCGTTCAAGGCCTCACGAAACTGAAAGGTATCGAACTCGTCTCCAAGAAGACCCGCCAAGGTGAGAACCTGCGTCGATTGCTCATCGCAATCGCCGACGATGTCCGCGTGCTGCTGGTGAAGCTCGCCGACCGCCTGCACAATATGCGCACTCTCCACTACGTTCCGCCGGAGAAGCGCGAGCGCATCAGCCAGGAAACCATGGACATCTATGCCCCGCTCGCGGGGCGCATGGGCATGCAATCCATGCGCGAGGAGTTGGAGGAACTGGCGTTCCAGAACCTATATCCCGACGCTTACGCGCTCATGCACGAAAAGCTAGCTGACATGCGTCTGCGTACTCGTAGTCTGGTGGAGGAGATTGAGCGCACTGTCGTGGATGATCTCGCAGCGGCCAACATCGTTGCTGCCGTGAAGAGCCGCTACAAGCGCCCTTACTCAGTTTTCCGAAAGATGGAACGCAATTCGGTTTCCTTTGAGCAGTTGTCCGATCTCATCGGATTCCGCGTGATCGTTGATAAGGTTGATGAATGTTACGCGGCGCTCGGGGTCGTCCACATGCGCTACCGCGCCGTCCCGGAGCGTTTCAAGGACTACATCTCTACCCCTAAGCAGAACGACTACCGCTCGCTGCACACCACCGTCATCGGCCCATCCAGCGAACGTGTTGAACTGCAAATCCGCACCCATGAGATGAACGACATCGCCGAACAGGGCATTGCGGCGCACACGCTTTACAAAGACGGGATCTACAACGCGGAGGAGTTCGCAGACCGTTCGAAATCCGAGCTGCTACCGGAAAGCCGCGCCTATGGCTGGCTACGACGGACGGTGGATTCTCTCTCCGAGCCGGATCACCCAGATGATATGATGGAGCAGACCCGGCTTGAACTGTTCCACGACCAAGTCTTCTGTTTTACGCCAAAGGGCCGCCTGATCGCCCTGCCCCGCGGCGCTACGGCCATCGATTTCGCCTATGCAGTCCATACGGATGTCGGCAATTCCTGTTCGTCAGCTCAGATAAACGGACGCCCTGCGCCTGCAGTCACGCAGCTCAACAATGGCGATGAGGTGAATATTGTGCGCGGCTCCAACACCGTGCCGCCCGCGGCGTGGGAGAGCATCGT
>JBCCRF010000019.1:0-17577 GCA_039208305.1 Pseudomonadota bacterium | reverse complement strand
GCAAGCTTGGCGTCAATCGTGTCCACGTGTTCTGAGACATTCTGGTTGATCTGCTCGACACGGGCAGCCAGCGACATGGAGAGCTCCAGTGCCTTGGCGTCCAGCTGCTCCTGCGTGTCTGTGAGGGCCTGACCGATTTCACCCGCCAGCATGGCGCGACCGCTTTCGAATACTTTCGATGCTTCGCCTGTACGCTGTTCCAACAAGCCGGAGAGTTCAGAACTGCGCTGGCCGAGGCTTTCAACAAGGGCAGTGCCCTGCGTGTTCATGCGCTCATCAAGGGCGGCAAACTGAGTTTCCAGCTTTTCGGCGACATCACCTGTTAGGAAGCTGACCCGTTCGGCCATCTCTTTCGTACGGATCTCCAGTTCTGAGACGGTGGCCGACCCGCTGGACGTGATATTCTCCACAAGACCGGTGGCGCTGTCGGAGATGCGTTGGATGATCTCGTTGGATTTTACCGTCAGAGTCTCATTCAGATTTTCGCTTACAAAACCGAGGTTTGCCTGAACGTCTTCAACCGAACTGACAGTTGACGTGCCGGCTGCGATCAGCTTCTGCATCACGCCTTCACTGGCATCGGTCAGGCGCGATGACATTTCTTCGGCGCGCCCATCGAGTTCCGAAATCATGTTCTGCGAGACGAAGCCAAGCGTTGCTTGCACGTTTTCCATGGATTCGGTCGCGCGGTTGGCGGAGCCGTCCAACTGCAGCACGATGCCCTTCCCCAGCTGCTCGATGTTGGACCCGATTTCTTCGCCCTTGCTGCCAAGCTGTTCCAGCAGCGTCTCACCGGACATGGAGAGCGACGTCTTCATGTCTTCATTCGTCGCTGCCAATGAGGCTGCAAATTCCTGCTGCGTTGCGGAGACGGTTTCGGAAATCTGGCGGGCGGAATTCGTCAAATCCTCTTGAAGCACTTCGCTGGCACCCGCGATGGACGATCGAACACGTTCAGTGTGCTGCACGATTGCTTCGCGTTCTGCGGCCAGTTCCTGCACAAGCCCGCGCATGCGAAGCTCGTTATCGGAATAAGACCCCTCCAGTGAGGCGACTTCGCTGTGAACCAGCGTTTCCAACTCACCGGCGCGGCGCATAGCTTGCTCAATCCCTTCGGTGAGATTGACCACTTCACCGCGCACGGCCTGTCCAACGGTGCGGATAGCGTTGCTGGCCTCGGTTTCCGGTTCAATGAGACGATAGGCGGCCTCGGTCATGGAACGGGCAGCTAGCTTCAATTCGGCGGACCGGCGCAGCATGAAGGCATAGGCCCAGATGAACAGCAGCGGTATGATGACCGCACCTGCCAGATAGATCAGCTCCGGTCTGGTTGCCACGCTGGCCCAGGACCGCGGGTCGAAAATCTCTTCGCCCAGTTGCTGAAAGCCCGCCCAAAGGGCAGCGCCGATCCACAGCAGCGACAGCAGCGTGGCAAACCAGAAGGGGCTGGATGACGGTTTTTTGGCAAGCGCAGCGCGCAACCTGGCGGTTCCCGCGCGCACATCATCGTTGGCGGCACGGCTGCGCGGCTGCACAACATTGCGAGGCTCGTCTCGCTTGAGTTCCGCCTGTCTTGGGTCTTCCTGATAGGGGTCTGCGTCGTCGTCGGCAGCTATAGCGTTGAAGTCGATCGCCAGCGCGTCTTCCACGGCATCCATCGCATCACGTTCCGTCGCGTCGTTGGATGGGGATTTCGGTTTCGCCGATTTCGCCATGTCGCAATCAACCTCACTCAGCGGCGCAGCAGTCGACCGGGCCGACATGACGCCTGTACACTTTAGGTCCCGTCCGAAATCGAAGGACCGTATCTCCGGGGCGGATGTTGAGCGAAAGCGCCATAATCAGGCACATTTCAGGCGTGGCAGCCGTCCCGCCGCACGTCATCAATAAAGTGCGGACCGGCACAATGGTATAGGATTCGCGCTCGCCCACGGGTCAATTTGTTAAGTTTGGTTAACATTTGAGCCCCGTTTCACGCCTATCCCATGTCCGCAATGCCGCAGCGGCGGTCAAAAAGGTTTACCATTAGCGAAATTCAGCCTCGTGTTTAACGACCCGTCAACGCAACAGGCGTGAATTGAAACGAACCGACGCACTGCGCGCCGGACCTCGGTTTCAAGGATACCAAAATGACCAGTTCCGCTTTCGCCCGCATTCGACCCGAGACGAGCGATCGCCCGGAGACACCGTCGGTGGTCTCTCGTGGTCGAACCCAACCTCAGCGAAGCGATGCGCCGGTGGATATGGTGCATCTGGCAAGGCAGTCGCTCGGCAATCGCTCGCTGGAGGTGGAAATTCTGGCACTTTTTCGAGTGCAATCGGAGATCTATCTCGACCGCGTGCGCCATGCAGCAGATGACGAAGCCCTCGCCACCGCGGCCCACACATTGCGCGGCTCCGCACTCGGCATCGGCGCGTGGCAGTTGGCGGAAGAGGCGGGGACGCTGGAACAACACCCCGAACGCACTCATCTGATCGACGGATTTGCCAAAACGCTGCACCAGACCAACCGTTTCATCGGTACGCTGATCGATATGTAGGCGCTGCGCCCGCAACACAACGTCCATCCTGTGAACTGGTGTCAGCTTGACTCGACACAGAGGCGGGTTACACCGCGCAATCAATGTTAGCCGGACGTTCGGAACACCACTATCATGGCCAAGATCACCTACATCACCCACGATGGCACGAATTTCGACGTGGACGCCGAAAACGGTTCCACCATCATGGAAAACGCCATCCGCAACGCTGTGCCGGGTATCGAGGCCGAATGCGGCGGTGCCTGCGCATGCGCCACTTGCCACGTTTATGTGGATGATGCCTGGACCGAAAAGACCGGTGCACCGGAAGCCATGGAAGAGGACATGCTGGACTTTGCTTACGATGTGCAGCCCAATTCTCGCTTGTCGTGCCAGGTCAAGGTGAAAGACGAGTTGGACGGCCTCGTGGTGCGGGTTCCGGAGCGTCAGGCCTAGCGCGGCGCAACCACCTGCGGCGTTTCGCGAACGAATTTGCCCATCACCCACCCTTGCGGGGAAATCCATTCCTTGCCGATACTCAGACCGGACTGCATATGGACGGCAAGATGCTGTCACGCTGTGCGCTAAGAATATCTGGAAATCCTCATGTCACAAACTATCGCTGAAACAGATGTCGTGATCGTAGGTGCAGGCCCTGTCGGCCTCTTCGCCGTTTTCGAACTCGGCCTCCTCGATCTTAAATGCCACCTGATCGATATTCTGGACCGCCCGGGCGGCCAGTGCGCCGAGCTATACCCAGAAAAGCCGATCTACGACATTCCGGCATGGCCGGAGATTTCAGGGCAAGGGCTCACCGATCGGCTTATGGAGCAGATCGAGCCGTTTGACCCTACGTTCCATTTCAACCGCATGGTGGCCGGCCTTGAAAAGCAGGATGATGGGTCCTTCATCGTCACGACGGATGAGAACGAGAAGATTGCCTGCAAGGTGGTGGTCATTGCCGCCGGTGGCGGTTCCTTCCTGCCCAAACGCCCGCCGGTGCCCGGCATCGAGGAATATGAAGACGCGTCTGTTTTCTATTCGGTGCGTCGTATGGAGGAATTCCGCGACCATGACATTCTGATTGTCGGCGGCGGTGATTCAGCGCTGGACTGGACGCTGAACCTGCACCCCATTGCGAAATCCGTCACGCTGCTGCACCGCCGCGACGCCTTCCGCGCCGCGCCCGATAGCGTCAACAAGATGCGTGCGAAGGTGGAAGCCGGTGAGATGGACCTGCATCTGGGGCAGGTCACAGGCCTGAATGGCGAAAATGGGCAAGTCACATCTGCCAACGTGAAGACGTCGGAAGGCGAGATCATCGACATCCCTTGCACCCGCGTGCTGCCCTTCTTCGGCCTGACCATGAAACTCGGCCCCATCGCGGACTGGGGGCTAAACCTGGAAGAAAACCTCATTCCCGTCGACACGGAGAAATTCGCCACCAGCGAAGAGGGGATCTACGCCATCGGCGACATCAACACCTATCCCGGAAAGCTGAAACTCATCTTGTCCGGCTTCCATGAAGCCGCGCTGATGGCGCATGCCGCGAAGAAACACATCTTCCCGGACGAGCGGATCGTGTTCCAATACACAACGTCCTCCACGAGCCTGCAGAAGAAGCTGGGGGTGTAGCGTCGCTAAGCGAGCGACACACGGTTGCCGCTGTGTCGCTCGATGGTGCCCGCGAGGTCCATCTCCAGCAACAGCATCTGTACCGCTCCTGACGACAGTTCGGTATGGCGTATCAGATCATCAATATCGACCGGCGCGTGGGAGAGGGCGCGTTGTACCCTCTCTCTATCAGATTGGTTGAGGTTCTCCTCATATTCGTCTGTTTCTACGTCATTATCAGTCAACGAATAGGCAAGTTGACCTTGGTCATCTGCCAGCGGCTTTAAGGCGTCCAACACGTCTGCGGCATTGCGTGCCAGCTCCGCCCCCTGTCGGATCAGGTGGTTGGTGCCCTCGCTGCGCGGGTCCAGCGGTGAACCGGGAACTGCGAACACCTGCCGTCCCATTTCATTGGCCAGCCTTGCAGATATGAGCGACCCGGACCGCTTGGCCGCTTCTACCACCACCAGCCCCATCGACATTCCGGCAACGATACGGTTCCGCCGTGGAAAGTCCTGCGCTCGGGGTTTGAAGCCGAGCGGCATTTCGGAAATCGCCGCGCCTCCATTGGCGAGAATAGAGTCCAACAGCGGTCCATTTTCCGGTGGATAGAGATGGTCCACACCACCCGCAAATACCGCCACCGTACCGCTACCGATACTGGCCTTGTGCGCAGCTGAATCGACACCGCGTGCGAGACCCGAGACGATCAGATAGTCGGCTGCACCAATGTCTCGAGCAAATTGCGCCGTCAGCTTCAGCCCTGCCACCGATGCGTTGCGCGAACCCACGATCGCCACAGCATCCCGCTGCAAGGCGGATCGGTCACCGCGCACGGAGAGAACGGGCGGCGGGCCGTCGGCAAAGCGCAGTGCAGGCGGGTAGTCCGGCTCGCCCATGCAGATGATATCGCCGCCGATCCGCCGCAGCACTTCCAGCTCGTTTCGAGCTTGATCCGCTGTTGTGACCTGAAATCTCTTCGCGCCCGCTCGTGCTGCAAGGTCCGGCAGGGCCTCAAGCGCATCGCTTGCGGTGCCAAACCGGCGGATCAGATCGAGAAACGTGGCTGGTCCTACCCGCGGGGTCCGAATGAGCCGTAGCCACGCGAGCTTCTGATCGTCCGCGAGGCGAATACCGACGCTTGGTGCAAGCGCATCGCTCACGCGGAGTCTTCGGCCTTCTTGCCGCCGATCTTTGGCTCCTCATGGGTGATGAGGCGAGCGATGTTGCTGCGGTGCTTCCAGAACACCAGCCCGGACATCATGACGAAAAGCCCGGTTACCAGCCCGCCGATATTGATTGCACCCCACAGTGCAATAGGCACCGCTACGGCTGCTATCAGTGCGGCGAGAGAGGAATATTTGCTGACATAGGCCGTGGCCAGCCAGACAATCGCAAAAACCAGCACGCCCCACCATGAAAAACCCGCCAGCACGCCCAGGTAAGTCGCAACGCCTTTGCCGCCCTGAAATTTGAGCCAGACCGGAAAGAGGTGACCCAGAAACGCTCCGAGGCCAGCGAGCGCTGCCAATTGGGGGATGGTGGGAAAGACCGCGAGAAACGCGAAAACGGGTAAAAAGCCCTTCAGCACGTCGAACAACAGCGTGACGAAGGCCAGCCCTTTGCGGCCCGTTCGAAGCACGTTCGTTGCGCCGATATTGCCGGACCCGATGGAGCGCACGTCCCCGGCGCCACCCAGTTTCGCGATCAGCAGTCCATAGGGCACGGAACCTGACAGGTAGCCAATGAGGAAAGCGAAGATGAGGAAAAACGAGGTCATATCGGGTCGAAGACGTTGCGGATGGCAGAACGATCAACCGTCCTGCTTGAAGACCGTGCGGCCCGCGACGACGGTTTTCAAGACTCGGCCCTGAAACAGCGCATCCTGAAACGGCGTGTTGCGCGAACGGGAGCGCAGTTTGGTGTCGTCCAGCTGCCACGGTGCATCGGGGTCGAAAATGACGAAATCGGCGCGTGCGCCTTCCGCGATCCGCCCGCATTTGCGTCCAAGCCGTTTGGCGGGCGCAAGCGTCAGACACTCCAGCACTCGCATCAGCGCAATACTGTCGCTGTGATAAAGGCGCAGCGCCGCCGCCAGCAGGCTTTCGAGACCCACGGCGCCATCGGCTGCTTCCGCGAAGGGCAGGCGTTTCGTGTCCACATCCTGTGGATCGTGGTTGGAAACGATCATGTCCAGCGCGCCGGAGCGGATGCCTTCGACCATGGCTTCGCGGTCGTCCACCGAGCGCAGCGGCGGTGACAGTTTGAAAAAGGTGCGATAGGGGCCGATGTCGATTTCCGACAGGCACAGATTGGCCACCGCCACGCCGCCCGTCACATCCCGCCCGGCATCCTTCGCGCGGGCCAGCACTTCCACCGATTCTGATGTCGACAGGCAAGACGCGTGGTACTTGGCCCCCGTCATCGCCACCAGACGCATGTCGCGTTCCAGCGGGATGATCTCCGCCTCGCGGGGAATACCCGCCAGCCCCATGCGCGTGGCGTTGGCCCCGGCGTTCATCACACCTGCACCGAGATGCGGATCGCGATGGCTCGCCATCACCAGCGCGTCGATATCAGCTGAATAGGTGAGGGCGCGGCGCATCATCTGCGCGTTGGAGATCGTCTTGCGCCCATCGGTGAACGCGACCGCGCCTGCATCCTTCAGCAGGCCCATCTCCGTCATCAGTTCCCCGCCCTGACCTTTGGAGAGAGCGGCAGCTGGGAGAATGCGGACGGGCGACTTCGCGGCGGCCGTGGCATGCACAAATTCCACCAGTGACACGTCGTCGATCACTGGATCAGTGTCCGGCATCATAACCATCGTCGTCACGCCACCGGCTGTGGCAGCGCGGCCTGCCGTTTTGATCGTCTCGCGGTGTTCGCCGCCCGGTTCGCCGATAAACACGCGCGCGTCCACAAGTCCGGGCGCGAGGACTGCGCCTTTGCAATCAACGATTCCCTTGCCGTCTTTGAATTTCTCTCGCGGCAGAGCCTTGCCGATGGCTGCGATCTTGCCCTTCTTCACCAGCACGTCGCCGTGAAGATCGCGGCCCGTCTCCGGATCCATGATGCGCGCGTTCACGAAGAGGCGACCATGGGGCGGTTTGGGCTTCATACAGTTGTTGCCTCGCGGGCTTCAGCCAGCATTTCCATCACGGCCATGCGCACAGCGACGCCCATCTCCACCTGTTCCACGATGACGCTTTGCACACCGTCGGCGATGGTGGAGGCGATTTCTACGCCGCGGTTCATCGGCCCCGGATGCATGACGATGGCATCTTTCTTGGCAAGCTTTACCCGCTTCTCGTTGAGCCCGTAGTAGCGATAAAATTCACGCGCCGACGGGATGAAAGCACCTGCCATACGCTCTGTTTGCAGGCGCAGCATCATCACCACGTCGCAGCCGGGCAGGCCCTTCTCCATAGAGCGGAACACGGTGACGCCCAACTCCTCTATCGAAGAGGGGCACAGCGTCGACGGCCCTATGACCCGAACCTGTGCGCCCAGCGCATTGAGCATATGAATGTTCGACCGCGCGACGCGCGAATGGGCAATGTCGCCGCAGATCGCCACCGTCAGCCCGTGGATCGCGCCCTTCTTGCGGCGGATCGTCAGGGCGTCCAGCAGCGCTTGTGTTGGATGCTCATGCGCACCATCACCCGCATTGATGACCGCACAGCCCACCTTCTGCGCCAGCAGCGCAGCTGCGCCTGCAGCGTTGTGGCGCATCACCAGCAGGTCCGGGTTCATGGCGTTCAGCGTGGCGGCCGTGTCCAGCAGCGTCTCGCCCTTTTTCACTGACGACGTGGCGACGGTCATATTGACCACGTCCATACCGAGCCGCTTGCCCGCTATCTCAAAGGACGAACTTGTCCGTGTCGAATTCTCGTAGAACAGGTTGATCAGCGTACGCCCCGGCAGCGTGTTGCGGTGTTTGTCGCTGCGCTTCGACACCTCCACCATCTCATCAGCACGGTCGAGCAGGGGCGGTCAGATCGGCAGGCGAGACGCCTTCGATTCCCAAAAGGTGCTGGAGCCCGAAACCGGGCAGGCGAAAGGCCGGCGCGTCGAGTTCTGAGCGCGGCTGCGGGGCGGGTGAACCTGTCATCAAAGCTGGGTGATAGGCCGCGCCGTGAAGTGGCGCAACCGCACTACCGATTTTCCCACACTGCCGTTTCTTACAAGCCGTGTTATGGAGCCTCACCAGGTGAATCGGCTGCATGGGCAACCCTTTGGCAAACGAGACAGCACAGGCGATCAACGCCTTTTCCCGCAACGCGGTGCTGAATGGCGCGGCCCACGGCTTGGCGGGGCCGGTGCTGGCCGATCTGGCGGAATTAACGTCCTACAGCGAGGCGCGACAGGCGAAGGAACTGGCGCGATTGGCGACGCTCTTTCCGCCGCGTCTCGACGGCGATGCCCCGGCTTTCGATTTCCATCCGGCCTTCCACGCACTCGCCCGCAGAGGCGTCGCTGCAGGCCTTGCAGGATCTGTCTGGGGCAATGAAGCCGATGAAGCTGGTGCGAGGCACCTCATCCGCGCGCTGAAATTGGCGACTTTGGCAACGCTGGAACCGACCCACATCACGCTGCTCTCCCATACCCATGCCAGCATGGCCGCGTTGATGAACGACAGCGACAGCCTGGGCCGCTGGGCAGCAGGGCTGATGTCGAAGCAATACGATACCGCTGCGCGACCCGTTGGCGAAAAGCAGGGGCTGACCGTTGCGTTGGCTGTCGATGTCGCCGTGGAGGCGAAAAATACTAGCGACGGTTGGAAGCTCAATGGACGCAACCTGCCTTTACCTGCACCTGCAGCCGATCTGATCATCGTGCGCGGTGTGACGGAAGGCAGAGGGGAGACATGCTTCGTGGTGGAACGCCACCAAGCCGCATCGCAAGGCTTGTACTTGTCCAGCACTGCCGCCTCAGCGGCTTGCGACCTTGTCGACGTTCCAGCTCAACTTGTAGGCCGTCCCGGCAGCGGAACGGACGTCATGGCGGAACTGACAACACTGCTGCGCCTCGACCGCACCTTGATCGAAGCGGGTACGATGAAAGCCGCCATCACCCGTGCTGTGGAGAACGCAATCGATACAACGCAGCTTCGTGCTTTGGCCGATGCTGCGCTCGACGTCGCTGCTGTCCACGCACTGGCCCTGCGTCTGGCCGCCAGTTTCGACCGCGCAGCCGATGATCCTGTGGAAGCTGGGTATGCGCGCCTCATCGCGCCGGTTGCCGCATTCTGGTCCGGGCGCCTGCTGGCACCTGTTCTCGCCGAATGCGGTCAGCCGACCGAAGCCGCACGGGTGCCATATGCGCTATGCGAGGACGTGGTGCAGATCACCCGCCGCGGCCCGCGAACGGTCGACCGAGTTGTGGACCGCGTCGCGCAAGATCTTGGCCCGAGCGGAGAGGGGACGTTGAACGTGCTCCGATCTTCCCGCGAGATGGCTGTCGCCGATCCTGGCTCCATCCGTATGTTCATGGAGCAACTGGCCTTTGCCGCCGCTGCCGCGGAACTCCAGCGCATCGCGCCGGGCATTCTGTCGGAGGCATTCGCCGAAACCCGCCTTGGTCGCCCATGGCGCAGCGCATATGGTATGCTGGACGCCAGACATGATGCAGGTGCCGTCTTAGAAGCGCTTGGCTGCGCACCTATCCACAGCGATTAAACGCAGAAATCCGGGGCCGTTAACCTTCTCTTAAGGATGAATTTGCGGCGGCGATCCTTGAGGCGCATTTTAGGTTTATCAAAACCCTGCGCGCGGCGGCGAAATTTGTGTATCGAACCCTTCTAATCTTGTGGCTGGCCCCCATAGTCCTGATGGGCATATGGGCTGGCCTTGCGGCAAATGACGTCAATTTTGGCTATCAATTCTTCAGCCGCGCTTTCTACGACCATATTCTGAACATCTACGGCCATCTGCTGGGGGTCGACCCGCAAATCATTCCGGGCATGGTCATCAAGGCGATCATCTTCGATAGCGCGGTCATCATTCCGCTGGTCATCGCGTTCCGCATGCGCGCCCGCTGGTGGCCGCAAACCAAAAGATTAGCCAAAGAGCGGATCGCTAGCTGGATCGCAGCGGCAAGGCCCGCATCGCGTCGCAGCACCCCTGCAGGATAAGGCTCGCGGCCAGCGCGTCCAGCCTGCCGTCAACCTTCATCTGAGCCGCCTTTTTGGCACTCACGCCCTCAATCGCCTCACTGGTGGAAAGGCTTTCGTCCCAAAGCTGAATGGGAAGTTCCGCCAGTCGCTGTAGATTGCGAGCGAAGGCGCGTGATGATTGCGCGCGTGGACCCTCCGTTCCGTCCATGTTGAGCGGCAGTCCGATGACGAGACCAGAAACCTTCTCGCTTGCAGCAAACGCCAACATGGCCTGTGCATCAGGGGTGAATTTTGTGCGCTTGATCGTCTTTACCGGCGAAGCGATGGCCCAATTCTCGTCGGAGATCGCCAGCCCGATGGTTTTCGTCCCCGGATCGACACCCAAAAGCCGCCCCGTGCCTTGCAAGGCGTCGGCAAATCGGTCCAACTCATTTGGATTGAAGGCAGACATGCCCGCCCTATAGACGAAGATAAGCGATATGAAACTCACCTTTCTTGGCCATTCCGCTTTCCGCATCGATTGCGGCGCGGCCCATATTCTCATCGACCCGTTCTTTTCCGGTAATCCGAGTTTCGACGAAGCGGGCAGGGCGCAGGCCATCGAAGGCATCACCCATATCGCGCTCACCCACGGCCATGGCGACCATGTGGGAGACACCGTTGCCATCGCGAAGGAAACCGGCGCGACGGTGCTGGGGAATTTTGACTTGATAAGCTGGCTGGGAACCAAGGGCGTGGAAAACGGCGATCCCGGGAACACCGGCGGCACGCTGCACCATGACGGCTTCTCCATGACGTTCGTGCAGGCGTTCCACTCATCCGCATCCATCGATGAAAATGGCGTCTCTCACGATCTCGGCCTGCCGAACGGTCTCGTCTTCCACTTCGCCGATGGTCCGACGGTCTATCACATGGGCGACACAGATATTTTCGGCGACATGGCGCTGATTCAGGAGCTCCACCAGCCGCAGGTGGGGCTTGTGCCGGTGGGTGACCGCTTCACCATGGGTGGTGCTGTGGCCGCACTCGCTTGTCGTCGTTATTTCCAGTTCGAAACCATCATCCCCTGCCACTACGCCACCTTCCCGGGCCTCGACCAAACGGCGGACAAATTCGTGGAAGCGATGGAAGGCAGCGACGTGGTGAAGGTGGTGGAGCCGGGCGGAACGCTTGAGCTTTAGGCCGCGCGCTCGAAGATTTCGGGCGCTTGCTCCATCGTCTGTTCGTCCACGCCATCGGTGCTGCGATCGAAATGCGGCTCTGTCCTGTCAATCTCAGCTGCAACGGCTCGCGGCATCTGCAATCTGGCCAGTCGGCCAGCAGGTTTACCGCGGACCATCACCACGCGTGCGTGACATAGGAGACCGCGCATCGGAATATCAGTGCTGTCGAAATCACTGCCGAATGCGTGGCATTCGTCCATTTCGTCGATATCGGGGTAGGCAACCACGACAAAGAAACGCGGTAGAAACTGGTCATCGTGCTTTGCGCGAAAAATCCAGGCCTGTTCGACCGACCTGTAATAGGCGCAATGAGCTTTGAAAGCGTCGAGCTGCCAATTTGGAAGTGTCGCCCGTTCGACATCTGTTTCCGGCCAAATACTTTGACGATCTTGTATCTGAGCCGCGGGTTTCTTGAGCTGCTTAATAAGTTTTTTCAGCTCGTCATCGGCGAAGGCTGATGCCAATCGAGGAAATCGCTCCGAGTAAAGCACAGCCTCGTCGGCTGCCAAGTTGAGGGTGCTCCAAGCAGTCTCGGTACTACAGTCTGCTTTGGTTTCGATCAGTTTCAGCAACCGGATGATGCATTGCGGATTATCATCCTGATATTCGAAGCGCGCCTGCTTCAACTCAAAATCGGGCTCATCAGGACACATCTCGATGGCGCGCTGCGTCAAGCGCTGCACATCTTCGTAGGAGTGGCTTTCGTGCGCGCAGGCGACGCGTGCAAACCATGCCGATCGGTTTGCAGGCTCCTGCTCCAGCACCGCCTCTGTTCCTTTGAAAATTTTGTCGGCCCAATCCAGCCGCTCACGTTTGAACTGAAATTCAAAGCTCCAGTGAGCCGCAAAGTCCTGCATCCACCGTGTCTGCACCTCCTCCACGATTGCGTCGTGGGACGCGCCAAGCCAGACAGTCGATGCCACAGTTTCCGGGTCAAATGCCGGTAGAGCGGGAACAGCCCCGATATGGGCCAATCGGTCTTTCAGACTCGGATGCGTGTCTTGCGGCCTCGTCTCAATGGTCAAGATGTGCTGCAGGCGATCTTGGAGGGTCTTGGAAGCGATCATCTCCGAAAGACGCTCCGGCAAATCCTGAAAGATGTTGGCCGGTATGGCCGAGCCGCTTTCGTATGCCTTCTGCACCGGACCCATGATCAGTTCGTCCATGTCGTCTGCAAATAAATGGATCGCTACATCGGTCCGACCGCACGCTTCAGCGCCATAAACCTGCGCTGCAAAGGCATCTGCATCATGTTCCCATTTTCGAGACAGCGGCAGAAACAGCGCTTCCATTACCTTAGTGTACAAACTGAAAAGCACTGTGGTTGGCAGACAGACAACCCAAAGCGATGACTGATGCATGTCGACGATATTGTTGGCGCGCACCATGGCGGAATGGATCGCCAGGGTCCGTCGAGAATCATCGCCATGATGGTGGCCGATTTCGTGCGCGATCACAGTTGCACACTCCAGCGGCGTGAGTGCAGACATGAGCGGCACGCCAATTGTGACTTCCAAAGCGGCACGCCTTCTCAACGTGCGGGCGTTGCTCAAACTGGCACTGGCATTGAAACTTTCATCGACGAAGAGTCTGTCGATCGGTGGACATGTTGCATGTCGCGATATCGTGTCGATTTCTGCCCAGATGTCCGGCGCCTGATCGCGTGTGACTTCGACCCGGGTACCGTCGTCGCCGCCGACATCCGCGAAAATCATCACAACAGCATTCAAACCGATGAAAAGCGCTGGAAGAATAATAAGCTTGTCGACAATCCCGTTAGCTCCGACCACGCCCAGACGCCAATATAGCAACCCAGCCATCGCCACCGCCGTCAGGGCAAGCAATGGAGTGATCATCTTCGCGTAGAGCCACACCAAACTGCTGAGCAATTCGTGGCGAAGAAGCCGGACTTTCACAGTGCTTGGCGATTTGACGTCTTTTTTCATCGATATCGCCACATTTTCAGTCATTCATCGATTACCGCCGCCGTATTATTTGCAGCCACCATGCCATTTCAGGTTTAACGGCTCGTTTCGTTTGCCGCAGGCGATAAGAGCAAGGGCAGGGGCTTTATTCCCGCCCCGCCCATCGCTAGAAGCGGGGGCGATCCTCCCGCCCACAAAGGCATCCGCCATGTCCGTCGATCTTGCCACCGTCAAGCGCGTCGCCGCGCTGTCCCGCATCCGCGTCACCGATGAGCGCGCGCAGGAACTGGTGCCGGAACTGAATACCATCCTGGGCTTCGTGGAGCAGCTGAACGAGGTGGATATCGAGGGCGTGGAACCCATGACCTCCGTGGTGGACATGGAGATGCGCAAGCGCGCCGACGTGGTGAATGATGGCGATATCGCGGACGCCGTGACCGTCAACGCCCCCGCCAGCGACGATCACTTCTTTGCAGTGCCAAAAGTTGTTGAGTGAGGCGCGGTCCGCTTAGCGGATGTGACGATGAAATCGGCGCAAGAAACGAACGCCCACCATCCTGAATTTGGGCCCAAGCGAGGCGCAACAGCGCCGCTGAAACGAGAATTGAAATGACCGACCTCACCGCCCTCACCATCGCCGAATTGCGCGATGGCTACGCCGCTAAATCCTTCACCGCCCGAGAGGTGACCGACGCCTATCTCGCCGCCATCGACGCCAAGAACGAGCGCCTGAACGCCTATATCGCGGTGACGGCGGATCAGGCGCGCGAGATGGCAGACGCTTCCGACAAGGCAATCGCGGCAGGCAACGCTCGCCCGCTGGAAGGTGTGCCGCTTGGTATCAAGGACCTCTACGCCACGAAGGGCGTCCACACCCAGGCGTGCAGCCGCATTCTTGACGGTTTCAAACCGCCTTACGAATCCACCGTCACACAGAATCTGTGGGACGATGGGGCCGTGCAGTTGGGCAAGCTGAACATGGACGAGTTCGCCATGGGCTCCTCCAACGAGACGTCCTATTACGGCCCGGTGGTGAACCCCGTAAATCTCGACGCGGACGACTACTCGAAACAAGACGCGCAGCGGAGCGAAGGCACAAACAATCCGAAGGACCTCGTTCCCGGCGGCTCCTCGGGCGGGTCGGCGGCGGCAGTCGCGGCGAACATCTGTGCGGGTGCCACGGCATCGGACACCGGCGGCTCGATCCGCCAGCCGGCGGCGTTTACGGGCACCGTGGGCATCAAGCCCACCTATGGCCGCTGCTCCCGCTGGGGCATGGTGGCCTTCGCCTCCTCGCTGGACCAGGCCGGCCCCATCACCCGCACCGTGCGCGATGCCGCGATCATGCTGCGGTCCATGGCGAGCAGCGACGCGAAGGACACAACCTGCGTGGATATGCCCGTGCCGGATTACGAAGCCGCTATCGGCCAAAGCGTGAAGGGCATGAAAATCGGCATTCCGCGCGAATACCGCATGGACGGCATGTCGGACGAGATCGACAAGCTATGGAACGAGGGTGCCGCCCGCCTGAAGGATGCGGGCGCGGAGATGGTCGATATCTCGCTGCCGCACACCAAATACGCGCTGCCCGCCTATTACATCGTGGCGCCGGCGGAAGCCTCCTCCAACCTCGCCCGCTATGACGGTGTGCGCTACGGGCTGCGCGTCGATGGCGAGAACATCACCGATATGTACGAGCGCACCCGCGCCGCAGGTTTTGGCGACGAGGTGCAGCGCCGCATCATGATCGGCACCTACGTGCTGTCGGCCGGTTTCTACGACGCCTACTACACCCGCGCCCAAAAGGTCCGTACGCTGATCAAGCGCGATTTCGAGCAAGCCTATGCCGACGGCATAGACTGCATCCTCACCCCCGCCACGCCCACCGCAGCCTTCCCCATCGGCGACAAAAGCAAACAGGACGACCCGGTGGCGATGTATTTGAACGACGTGTTTACGGTCACGGTGAACATGGCCGGGCTACCGGGTATCGCCGTGCCAGCGGGGGAAAATGCGGATGGGCTGCCGCTAGGGCAGCAGTTGATCGGCAAACCGTTCGGGGAGGAGGATTTGTTTCGGGTGGGGGCGGTTTTGTGATAGGAATAGGGCGCTATGCTTTTAGTTTTCCTGATAGGTGATGGTTTAGATGGCGGGAAAGAAATGGGACGCGTTCATTTCACATGCATCGGAAGATAAAGACTTTGCAAAACCGCTTGCCAAGATTCTAGCGCGTCTAGGTATCAATATTTGGTATGATGAATTTGAACTGAAGGCGGGTGACAGCCTTGTGGCTTCGATAGATAATGGACTTGCGAATTCAAGTTTCGGCATCCTGATATTAAGCAAGGCTTTCTTTTCAAAGAATTGGACCGAGCGTGAATATAGAGGACTAACGACGCTCGAATTGAATGGTGACGGCGTTATACTGCCGATATGGCGCGATGTAGACCGAAGTACCGTTGCAAATTTCAGTCCACATTTGTCTGATAAGTTTGCTTTACAAGCTGACACAGCGGATCTGCAATCGATAGCTTTATCAATTGTTGAGATAATCGACCCTGACGCTCACTCTGGCATCATTAGGAGAAAGTTCTATCGTGATCCCGCGAATTTCGTACAAAAAAATGTGCCGCTAAGCTCGCTGAAATCGATAATCGATGCTCCGATAAGGCATGCTAAGTTTCCAAGTCATTTCGAATCACGGGTTTTTCTGACTTGGTCAATTTTGAACGATTATACAGGATGGAGTCTCGAATACTTCATGGAGGGTTTTCAAAAGGATTCTCATCCGACACAAGAAATAGCTATTTGGGAGAGGGTAGCGTTTTGTTTGAGTATTTTCGAGAAAAATAACAGAGCGCCTTCGAAATCAGTGAGGAAAAGCGTTTTCGGATTTTTGATGAGATTTTGGTGTGCAGGTGAAAAACTAGATTTGATCTTGAAACAGAGCGACCTTAATGAAAAAAATCGATCTATTGTGCTGCACGCAATAGGTTTATTGGCCGCAGAAGTGCCATATGCCGCCGGAGAGTTAGAAGGTACCGATTTCAATAAACGTTTTGATAAAGAGAATTTTCCTGATGAATCTGTGAATAATGTCGTTGACGAAATGATAAAACGATAAAAGAAGGGATTTTCTATTAAGAATAGATAAAAAAGCCTCACACTTCGATGATTATATTTGATGAAGTTTAACATTGTAGGGAGTAAAAATTCCATTAGTAATCTTGATTTCGATTTTTTCCCCTTTTCGTATATCTAGGAAAATTTGTAATTTGAATGATAAACTAAAGTGCTGATTATTACAATATTGATAGATTTTTATTGTAACAAATTGTGTTAAAGAAAAATGAACAGATAATCGGTGCGGCAGTCCGTCTGGCTATCAGTGCAGTAAATAGACGATAGGTAATTACTCGCCTGCGCGGGAGTGCGAGAAAATAGATGACTCAAGGAGTTCTCGTTGTTAGCACACCTCAAGAAACCGTGATGACGAGTTCGTCCCACATTGGGTTGTCGGTTTCGATCAGTTTGATCTTCCACGCCCACCGCATGTCTTGATCGCCTTCTCGCGGGCTATGGCTTCCTCGATGTCGCTGTGTTCCTCGAACCAGACGAGGCGGTGGACGGCGTATTTTTGGGTGAAGCCCGCTGCTTTGCGCTCGCGGTGTTTCAGCAGGCGGCGGTAGAGGTCGTTGGTTACGCCACGATAGAGCGTACCGTGGGGGCGGCTGGTTAGGAGATAGACGTAGTAGTGGTGTTCGCGGGGCATGGGCAGGGTGGCGGAGACGGTGCGGTTTGTCAGCCCCGCCCACCACAAACACCGTTGTCATCCCCGCGACAGGCGGGGATCCACTCATCGGCGTGCTCTCAACTTGATGGTTTTTCGGCGATGCCGCTCCACGGCATTTTTCCATCACTTCATCATTCAGAAGACAAGTGGGTCCCCGCCTTCGCGGGGATGACAACCGGGGGTGGGGTGAAGCGGAGCGCGATAAAATCTCTCCCCACCCCATCCACTACCCCCATACTCACTCCACCTCTCACAGGGAACCGGCGGTGCGCACCGTTGGCATTGTCGTGAGGGGTCGGTTCTTCCGGGTGTGTTGGAACTAACGGCCAGCCCATCCCGGAGCCCCGCGCTGTCTTACTGGGCCAACGCGTCGTGCAGTGGCTGGCAG
>JBCCRF010000018.1:0-18202 GCA_039208305.1 Pseudomonadota bacterium | reverse complement strand
TCCATGCGCTCCTTGGTCAGCCAGCCCATCTTGATGAGGTCGGGCAGAGGAATACCGGCAACGGTCGTGTATTTGGCGATCGGCACCATCGTGTCGCCATGGCCGCCCAGCACGAAGGCGGAGATATCCTTGATGGACACGTCGAACTCGTCGGCGAGGAAATGCTTGAGGCGCGAAGAATCCAGCACACCGGCCATGCCGACCACCATGTTCTTCGGCAGGCCTGAGAATTTCTGCAGCGCCCAGACCATCGCGTCCAACGGGTTGGTGATGCAGATCACGAAGGCATCCGGCGCGTATTTTTTGATACCGGCACCAACCTGCTCCATCACTTTCAGGTTGATGCCCAGCAGGTCGTCACGGCTCATGCCCGGCTTGCGGGCGACACCGGCGGTGATGATGCACACGTCCGCACCGGCAATCGCCTCATAGGACTGGGTGCCGGAGAGTTTCACGTCAAACCCGTCGACAGGGGATGATTCGGCAATGTCCAGCGCCTTGCCTTCCGGAATTCCCTCCGCGATGTCGAACAACACCACATCGCCCAATTCCTTCAGGCCCGCCAGATGGGCGAGCGTGCCCCCGATCATGCCGGAGCCGATGAGTGCGATCTTGTTGCGAGCCATGGAGAAATCCCTCTTAGAAAACGGTGCGTTGGGAGCGGTCAGGGTCGCTACCCGCCGCGGTCGGCGGGAACCTTGCAAAGGTGAGACAAAATGACAATGGCGACATTGGGCGGAGAGTGAGTTGCCCGCGATTAAACCGATTGGGCTAGATTTTCGCTTGGTCTAACCACTCCCGCCCCTGCATTTCGCGTAGTCGGGAAATCGTGCGGTCGAACTCAAAAGCCTCAGTCCCGTGGGCCACAGGATAGAGGCCAGTTGGCCGCGCCGCCGCTTCCACGATCACCACGCGGCGCGCTTCATAAAGCGTGTCGATCAGCGTGATGAAGCGTTTGGCCGCGTTGCGGTCGGCGTGTTCCATCACCGGAATGCCGTCGATGAACAGTGTGTGGAACCGCTCGGCAAGCGCGAGATAGTCGCCAGCTCCGAGCGGCGCGCGGCACAACGCATCGAACGACATGCGCGCTACGCCACCGGCTGCCTTGTCCACACTGAGCGTACGGCCCTTCAACTCGATCTGCGCTTCGCCTTCGGCCAATTCGCCGCGCAGTTCGGCCCACAAGGCGTCGAAGCCCGCGCGGTCATCGACGAAATAGACATCGGTGTTGATCAGCTTTTCCATGCGGTGGTCAGTGTCGGAGACCAGTTCCACCACATGCATCCGCTCCTTCACCAGATCGATAAAAGGCAGGAAGAAGGAGCGGTTCAGCCCGTCTTTGTAAAGCAGGTCGGGATCGACATTCGACGTCGCCACCACCGTCACCCCCCGTTCGAACAGGGCGGTGAACAGTCGCGCGAGGATCATGGCATCGGCCACATCGGTGACCGTGAACTCGTCAAAACATAACAGATGGGCCTCTTCGGCGATCTCCGCCGCGAGCGGCACAATGGGATCGCCAGTGCCGGTCTGTTTTTTCTTCTCGCCTTGTCGCCAGTCATGAATGCGCGCGTGAACGGTCTGCATGAAGGCATGGAAGTGGACCCGCTGTTTCGGTTGCGTCGGCGCAAGGTCGTAGAACGTATCCATCAGCATGGATTTGCCGCGCCCTACCCCACCCCAAAGGTACAGCCCGCGCGGCGTGCTGGGCGCGACGGTGGGTTTTTTGCCGAACAACCAGCCAAGCGCGCTCGACTTATTGCCCAGCGGCGGTTCAGCCAGCTGCACCAGCAACGCGTCCAGCACCGCGATCGCCTGAGCCTGCGCCGGGTCATGGCGCAAATCGCCAGCGGCGATACGAGTCTGGATGGTCTGCTTAAGAGTTAGCGGAAGGTCAGCCATTTTGTCAGGCACGTTCAGGCTAGGCGGGCATTCGCCCAAGCCTTGCGAAAACGCCACCTGCCCACAAGGGCCAAGCGGCGATGCGCAAAGTCAAAATCGATTGAAGCTTTGTCCGCCTCGCCAGCATTTGCGTCAAGCTTGAGCCTGGCAGGCTCTTTGCCTGATAGGCGAGGCGGCGAAGAGCCGCCCGATGGGCTGGCAAACGGGGCGGCGTATAGACAAAATTGACCAAGCCCGCGCAGCGCAGGGCGCAGCCCGACAGCAGCTTGCCCCGGACGTGATCCGGGGTGAGCGCAAACAAACAGCTCTCGCGTTAGCGCGACAGCGAAATCGCAGAGCCGGAAGACGTCGAACCGTCATAACGGCTGTCGGCAGAGCGGAACAGCGTGGCTGCGGTGCCGCCGGACTGGTTCACCAAGACAACCTGCTTGCCCTTCACATCCCAGGCCTGAACAGAGCTTAGAGGTGCGGGGCAGGCGCGTGAGGCGGCGCGGAAGCCACCGGACCATTTCGTCAGCGTCAGGAAGATCTGGCAATTGGCACCGCCGGAGGCGACGGTCCATGCGCCAAGCAACTCGTTGCGTGTCACCGGCTTACCACCGTCTGCGGGCGTTGCGGACGCAACTTCGGTCGGCTCCTGCACGGGCACCACGCCTGTCGGCGCGTTGGGGTCGACGGGGTCGACCGGCTTCAAAGGATCATCAATCTGAGCGGTTTCCGTCGTCGGCGCAGGCAACTGCGAGCCGGAGACGGGTGGCGGCGGCGCAGGTGTCAGGTTGGACGCCCGCGGCTGCGCCGTCACGGCGCCCTGATTGAGGTTTGACGTGCGCGTACAGGCAGACAGAGCCAATGCCAGTACAGGAGCTGCGAGGATGGCAACGCGCAGGTGGTTGCGACGAGCTTCGGCGCAACGCGCCAGTTGGACCAATTTGGCCATGAGGAAGTGTCCCTAAATACCCGAAATCACCCCGATCCGGCTGCGCTTTTAACGCGGGGACACATCACCATCCCGCCGGTCATGGCCCATCACCGTTCGGGGCGGTGGGAGCCTGTTCGATACACCATGCACCCGCATGGTAAATGCGGGGTCAATATGGCGCGATCTTTTCTATTGCGCGGGGTGACACGCCTGCAAAGTGTTTTGTGACGAAAATCACACACCGTTGCCTGCAGAACACGTTTTTATGGCCAGAACTACTGCGCCGCGGCAGCCATCAACTTGCCGAGCGCACCGCCCATCATGGTGAGCGGCTTTTCCGCTGCATCGACTTTGTAGCGTTGCTTGAACGTATCGGGGGCGGTGGCGGCCATTTTCGTCGTGCCGCCCTCCTCCCAGATCAGGACACGCACCGGCAGGTCGACACCGGCCATGCGGTCGGCCTGCATGATGGGCGTGCCAATCTTGGGATTGCCGAAGATAACCAGCCGCGTGGGTGGCAGATCCAGACCGGCTTTCTTCGCGTTTGCCTGATGATCCACCACGGCAAACACGGTGGCACCGGCCTTCTCGATCGCTGCCACCAGCTTATCCGACGTGTCCGCGACGGAGTTCGTGCTCTCCTGCGTGATGAAAGGCGACGCGTGACCATCGGCGAAGCTGGGTGCGGGCATCGTGAACGCGATGGCTGCCAGAATGGCGAGTGCTGTCAGGGTCCGCTTAAATGGAAATGTCATATCAGTCCTCCGTTCGTCGGATGTTGACCCCGCCCTTCGTGATGTTTGCGCTCACCCCGGATCACATCCGGGGCAGGCAGCTGTCGGCCTAACGGCATTCGCTACGCGAGTGCGGCGCATTGATATACGCCACTCCGCTTGCCGTGCGCCGGGTCAGCACGTGCCTACCTCGCGATACAAACGGCGTTTGATCGCTTTAGCTCGATTTCTTCTGCTTGTGGCCGACGCGCGGATAGGCGGCATCGCCCCACAGCTGCTCGACGCGCTGGTCGCGGCCGCAATTCCAGCGGTAGTATTTATAGCGCACCGGATTCTTCTTGTAGTAGTTTTGGTGATAGCCCTCGGCGTCCGTCCAGAAGGACGCCATGGACACCGGCGTCACAACGGTCTTGCCCAGTTCCTTGGCAGCAAGTGTCTTGGCCTGTTCCGCCAGTTTCACTTCGGTTTTGCTCTGCGCGAAAATGTGCGTGCCGTAGGCGTAACCGCGGTCGCAGAACTGCCCGCCACCATCGGTGGGGTCCACGGTGCGCAGGAACGTGTCCAGCAATTCGGCATAGCTGATCTGGTTGGAATCGTAGGTGATCTTCACCGCCTCACGATGGCCTTCGTGGCTTTTGTAGGTCGGGTTCTTCTTCTCACCGCCGATATAGCCGGAGACGACCTCCTTCACGCCCGCGACCGTCTCGAAATCCTTCTCGATGCACCAGAAACAGCCGCCAGCGAAAATCGCGGTCTTCTCGGCGGCCTGGGCAGCGGTCATTGCGAGAGGCATCATCGTGGTACCCGCGAGCAGAGCTGCGAAAAGCGGTTTGGTCATGGATCGTCTCCGTGTGAATGTGTCCTGCGCGACGAGCTGAAGCCGCCGCGTGGTGTGGTGCTGACAGCGTGATAGGGCGCAAACATGGTCCGCGCCCCTCAAACCCTGTCACACCCGCGTGAGTGAGATTGGGATGAAGCTACGGCGAGTGCGGCTTCAGCGTTTCAGAAACTGGTGGGTTTCGTCGATCACGCCGTCTTCGACATTGGGCACGACGAGTGCAAGATCGTGGCTGTCGAAGGCCTTGAACCACTCGGTCCATTCTACCAGCCGCATCGTGTCCGTCGCCTGGTTGCCGTGCCCGTAGCCATCGTGCTGCTGGCCGAATTCGAAGGTCACCGTATCCTTCGCCTCCCCCGTGCCGGTGGGCACGGCGATCAGCGCAGGCTTTCCCGCCCGTGCCGCCGCCCACTCGCGGATGTCGTCGTGATCAGTGATGGAACGGTTCATAGCCATGGTCAGGTCTCGCGTGCGGATTGTGCGAAAGGAACGGGCTGATGCGAAGTGTGGTTCCAGATAGGTGTTCCGTCACTCCGCCGCCCGCGCATCCGCGAGACGTTGACGGAGTTCTTCGATCAACCATTCATCAGCGGGCACAAGCGTTCCGGCGGCCTTCATACGCAAAGCAATCGCAAGTGCTTCGTCGTAGTGTAAGACTGGATCGATCCCGACTTCCGCCATCTTGACATTTGACACTATCAAATCGCGCTGCCAGCCGCTGTTCGTCCCATCACGCGCCGCAAGTGCTTCCGCAAACTCCAGACCAGTACGGTAGGACGCCTCAGCACCAGCAAGATCGCCGCGCGCAACCTGAACATTTCCGATCTTCTCGTGGCTCACGGAAAGATCGCGCTGCCACTCGCTGTTCGACCCATCACGCGCCGCAAGCGCTTCCGCAATCTCCAGCCCAGCACGGTACGACGCCTCAGCACCCGCAAGATCACCGCGCGCAACCTGAACATCGCCGATATTGTTGTGACTCACGGAAAGATCGCGCTGCCACTCGCTGTTCGACCCATCACGCGCCGCAAGCGCTTCTCTGATCTCCAGACCCGCACGGTAAGACGCCTCAGCACCCGCAAGATCACCGCGCGCGCGCTGAACATCGCCAATCTGACTGTAGCTGATGGAAAGATCGCGCTGCAATTCGTTGCTCGACCCATCACGCACCAAAAGCGCTTCCGCAATCTCCAGACCAGCACGGTAAGACACCTCAGCACCAGCAAGATCACCGCGCGCGCGCTGAACATCGCCGACCCTTTCGTGGCTCACGGAAAGATCGCGCTGCCACTCGCTGTTCGACCCATCACGCGCCGCAAGCGCTTCCGCCATCTCCAGACCCGCACGGTAGGACGCCTCAGCACCCGCAAGATCGCCGCGCGCGCGCTGAACATTGCCGATCCGTTCAAGACATATCGAAATCGACCGCTCGTCGTCTCCTGCTTCGGCGATATCTTTTGCCGAGACGTAAGCGGCCTCCGCCGCCGTCAAATTTCCGGCCTCGCGCTGCAGATCGCCGACGTTGCCCCAATCGCTGTAGTTATCACCGTCCAACTCCGCCGCCAGAGTGTAAGCCGCGATGGCCCCTTCACGGTCGAACATGGACCGCAGAACCTCCGCCTCCTCACGCGCGAGCCGCGCAGCGCCTCTGCGCTGCAGTTGGGCCAATTGCTCCTGCTCCTCTCGGCGTTCCCGCAGCAAGGCTAGCGCACCGTCCGTATCGGCCTGACGCAGTTTTTCGCGGGCAGCCTCAATTGCAGCTTCGATGGCGTCACCATCGTTGAAATGCTGCACCTCCCGAGCACCCTGCGCGATGATTTCGTCAACCGCCTCACGAACATGTCGCTCGAAATCACTCTCCGGCACTGCGCGGCCCACACGCTCAAATAGCGGCTTGAGATTGTCAGGCGGTACGCCTTTGTTCTTGGCGATGGCTGCCAAGAGTTCGGCATGCTTGTCGTCCCGATCAGTCTGCGCCTCAGCAAACTGCACTTGGACAACCTCAAAGCGCGCGGCCTCCAGTTGCGGCAGAAGTTCTTCACTGCTTTGGACCTGTGCATGAACACCAGCGAGAAGGGTGACAAAGATCGCTGCAGCAGGGTCGGATGTGCGAAACACTGAAGTCTCGGGAAGCTTCTCCAGGGCCATAGCTGCAAGCGTCGGACCGTCGTGAGCATTGACAAGATTAGCGGCAGTCAGCCGCGCAGCGACAAGAGCTTGCGGCAGCTTAGAAAGTGCGATTTCGATATCCGCTTCCCCGACACGCCCTGCTTTCAACTCCGCTTGCAACAAGCGTTTCGCGTTCTTGCGCACAGCTTTCGTGTGCAAAGCGATGATCGCGTCAAGCTGGCCCGGTTTGCCGCCGCGCAATCCAATGGCGAATTCGCCAGAGCCCTTAAGGATTTCGGTCGTGCCGCTACCGACAGCCCCTATTGCAACAAGGCCCACTCCAATGCCGATATTGCACAGTGCGCGGGCGCAGTCGTCGTTTACGTTCATAATATCGCTCCCGCTGCTTTTTGCCCGTGGAAATAATATAGGGCGCTATCGTCCCACCACCAACCAAAGTCACCCTTCGCGCCCTTTGACGGCCCGCTTCCCCTCGCCTAGAACGGTTCCAGACTACGGGAGTCATTTCGGGATCGTTCATGAGCGACACAACAGCCGCCGACACCTCTGCTGACGGGGGCGCGCGCAAGGCGCGGCCGCTTTCGCCCCATCTGGGCATCTACAAGCCCATTCCCACCATGGTGATGTCGATCCTGCACCGCATCACGGGGGCAGCGCTTTATTTCGGTACGATCCTCGTCGCCTGGTGGCTGCTGGCGGCGGCCGCCGGGCCGGAAGCGTTTGAGACGGCGCGCACTTTCTTCGGCTCCTGGTTCGGGCGGCTGGTCCTGTTCGGCTACACCTTCGTGCTGATCCACCATATGCTGGGCGGGCTGAAACACCTCGTGCAGGACACCGGCCGCGCGCTGGACAAGCACGTCACCACCAAAATGGCCATCGCCCAGCCGGTGCTGTCCGCGGTCATCACCGCGCTCATCTGGTTCGCGGCCTTCGCCGTGCGGTTGGCTTAGAATTGGGCTGAGGGAGAACATCATGAGCATGGATCAGGATTTCCGCACCCCGCTATCCCGCGTTCGCGGGCTGGGCTCGGCGAAGGACGGCACGCAGCATTTCTGGCACCAGCGCCTTACGGCGATGGCGAATGTGCTGCTGATCTCATTCTTTGTGTGGACGGTGGTGGCGCTGAATGGCTCCGGCTGGGAAGAAACTGTCGCATACCTTTCGCAACCCTTCGTCGCTATCGTGATGGTGATGGTGCTTGGGGCCGGTATCTACCACATGAAGCTCGGCATGCAGGTCATCATCGAGGACTATGTGCACGGGGCCGCCGGAAAGGCGCTGCTAATCGCGAACACGTTCTTCGCAATTGCCATCGCCGCCGCCTGCCTGTTCGCGGTGCTGAAGCTGGGCTTTGGCACCGTTGTGCCGATCGCAAACTAATCCAGCGGCCCGCTGCACGCAGCGCCGCCGCAAGACAAGACGTTTGAGGGAATGCCATCCATGGCCAAACAAGCAGCCGAGAAAAAAGCGACCGCCAACAAGACCTACCAGTTCATCGACCACACGGTGGATGTCTGCGTGGTGGGTGCCGGTGGCGCAGGGCTTCGCGCGACTTTGGGCGCAGCGCAGGCAGGGTTGAAGACGGCCTGCATCACCAAAGTGTTTCCCACACGCTCCCACACGGTGGCGGCGCAGGGCGGCGTGGCCGCCTCGCTCGGCAATATGGGCAAGGATACCTGGCAGTGGCACATGTATGACACGGTCAAAGGGTCCGACTGGCTGGGCGATCAGGACGCGATCGAGTATCTGTGCCGTGAAGCACCAAAAGCCGTCTATGAGCTCGACCATTTCGGCGTGCCGTTTTCCCGCACTGAAGAAGGCAAGATCTACCAGCGCCCGTTCGGCGGCATGACCACCGAATTCGGCGAAGGCCCGCCCGCCCAGCGCACCTGTGCAGCTGCCGACCGCACCGGCCACGCTATGCTACACACGCTCTACGGTCAGAGCCTGAAATACGATGCCGAGTTCTACATCGAATATTTCGCCATCGACCTGATCATGGAAGACGGCGCCTGCCGCGGCGTGGTCTGCATGGACCTCGCCACCGGCGAGCTGCATCGTTTCCGCGCGCACAAGACGATCCTCGCCACCGGCGGCTACGGTCGCGCCTATTTCTCCTGCACATCCGCCCACACCTGCACGGGTGATGGCAACGCCATGGTGCTGCGCGCCGGCCTGCCGCTGCAGGATATGGAGTTCATCCAGTTCCACCCCACGGGCATCTACGGCGCAGGCTGCCTGATTACCGAAGGATCCCGTGGCGAAGGCGGCTACCTCGTCAATTCCGAGGGCGAGCGGTTCATGGAGCGCTATGCGCCGTCGGCCAAAGACCTCGCCTCCCGCGACGTCGTCTCCCGCTCCATGACGATGGAAATCCGCGAAGGCCGTGGCGTGGGACCGAAGGGCGACCACATCTATCTGCATCTCGACCATCTCGATGACGAACTGCTGGCCGAACGCCTCCCCGGCATTTCCGAGAGCGCCCGCATCTTCGCCGGTGTGGACGTGACGAAGGAGCCGATCCCTGTCATCCCCACCGTGCATTACAACATGGGCGGCATTCCCACTAACTATCACGGCGAGGTGCTGACCAAGAAGGACGGCGATCCAGACTCTGTGGTGCGAGGTCTCATGGCCGTGGGCGAAGCCGCCTGCGTGTCCGTCCACGGTGCCAACCGCCTCGGCTCGAATTCGCTGATCGACCTCGTGGTCTTCGGCCGCGCCGCCGGTCTGCGCTGTCAGGAAACGGTCCAGCCAGGCCAGAGCCACGCGCCGCTGGCGGATGATGCCGGTGATCTCGCGATCTCCCGCCTCGACCATTTCCGTCATGCCGACGGCGGCACCCCCACCGCGAAGCTGCGCGATGCCATGCAGGAAACCATGCAGACCAACTGCGCCGTCTTCCGCACCACGGAAATTCTGGAGGAAGGCCAACAGAAGATTGCCGACGTCTGGTCCGGCACCGACGATATCCACGTCGAGGACAAGGGCCTGATCTGGAACACCGATCTCGTGGAAACGATGGAGTTCGACAACCTCATCAGCCAGGCCGCGGTAACGGTGGAAAGTGCCGCCAACCGCAAGGAAAGCCGCGGCGCCCACGCCCACGAAGACTTCCCCGACCGCGACGACAAAAACTGGATGCATCACACGCTGGCGTTTGCGGACGACGCGAAGAAAGCGGTGACGCTAGGCGATCGCCCCGTGCACACGTACACGCTGAGCAATGAGGTCAGCTACATCAAACCGAAAGCGCGGGTGTATTAAACAAAAAAGTGGCGCGCTTGGCGCGCTGCCGCATCCTCTGCTAAGCCTCCCGAGCAACAATTCGGGAGGCTTTTTCATGACCAACATCACCCGCCGCACAGCCATCGCTGGCCTGTCCGCCGCTGCCACGCTGCCGATCATCGGCGCGCCAGCGTTCGGCCAGACCAAGACGAAACTCACCGTGGGCGCGTTGCGCTTCACGTCCCACGCGGCGTCCTTCGTGGCGAAGGAACGGGGCTATTTCGATGAGGCGGGGCTGGATGTCGATTTCGCATTCTTCCAGGCCGCGCAGCCCATGGCTGTGGCCATCGCGTCCGGTGATGCAGACTTTGCTGTAACCGCCATCTCCGGCGGCCTCGTCTCGCTGGCTCAAAAGGATGCGGTGCGAGTCATCGCCGGTGCGCTTCGTGAAGAAAAGGGCATCGACGGTCAGAAAATCATAGTCTCCGACGCCGCCTTCCAGGGCGGGGTGAAAACACCGAAGGACCTCGACGACAAGGCATGGGCCGTCACCCAGGCGGGCTCGTCCTTCCACTATATGGGTTCCAAGATCGCAGCTGCCGAAGGCATCAACTTGGAGTTCCGTCCGCTGCAAAAAGTGGGCGCGATCATCGGAGCCATGAAGTCCGGCCAGGTGGACGGCTGGTCCATCGTACCCCACATTGCCAAGCCGCTTTCTGGCGCTGGCGCGGTGCACATCATCGGTGACGTGGCGGACTACCTGCCCGACTATCAGGTCACCACCGTCTTCACATCGAAAGCCACCGCAGAGGGTGAAGAGGAGAAAGCCAAGGCCTTCCTCGCAGCTTTCCAGAAAGGTGCCGACGATTTCAACGCCGCCTTGGTGGACAAGACAGCCGGCGACGATGCCGCTGAAGAGATGGTCAAGCTGGTCCACAAATACGTCTACACCGACCGCCCTTACGAGAAGGCCAAACCGTCTATCGTGAACGGCGCGATGCGCATCACCACCGCCATGAACAAAGCCAGCGTCGACGACCAACTGGCCTGGTACGACAGCGAAGGTCTTGTGAAGGGCGATATGTCGATGGTGGTGGATGGGCGGTATCTCTAGCCATCGAGCAGAGCGATGCACCTGCGCGTCGAGAACCTCACCCACGCTTACGGCGAGCTGACGGTTCTCGACGATATCACACTGGACATTCCGGCGGGGCAGATTCTCTGTCTCGTCGGCCCGTCTGGCTGCGGCAAGTCTACATTTTTGAGGATGATCGGCGGCCTGGAGAAAGCGGATGCGGGTCGCGTCGCCGCGCTGGACGAACCGCCGGAAACCTCGCTCAACCCCCTCACCTACATCTTTCAGGATTTCGCCCTGCTGCCTTGGCGCAGTGTAAAGGGCAACGTATCGCTTGCGCTGGAGCACCACAGTCTACCCACCAACAAACGCGATGACATTATCGCCGACGTGCTCGCCCGCACCCGGCTGACGGATTTTGCCGATGCCGTGCCACGCCAGCTCTCCGGCGGCATGAAGCAACGCGTCGCCATTGCCCGCGCGCTCGCAGTGCGCCCCGCCGTCATGCTAATGGACGAGCCGCTGTCAGCGCTCGACGCGCAAACGCGCGAACTGCTGATGGATGATCTCGTTGGTCTGTTCGAGCGCCAGCCTTTCACAGCCGTCTACGTGACCCATAATCTCGACGAGGCGGTGCGCCTCGGCCATCGCATCGCCATCCTGTCCCGCCGACCGGGCCGCGTGCGGGAGATCGTCGAACTCGACACGCCCCTCGCCGACCGCACTCTGACGGACCCAACACTGGCCAAAGCCCGCGACAAGCTGTGGACCGCCATGCGACAGGAGGCGATGGAGGCCGATCTGGAACTCGCCGATGCTTGATCGCCCGACACAGAATGCTACGCCTGCAGAACCCGCCGCCGCCATCGCCCACGTTCCAGTCACGTATAGGGGCGGCGGCTTCGCACCAAAGCCCGTTGCGTGGGCAGGAGCGGCGTTGCTGATCGGCCTGCTGGCGCTGGCAGAAATCGGCACCCGCAGCGGCTTTATCTCCGCCCTCACCCTGCCGCGGCCCAGCGCAGTGTGGAACACGTTCGTGGAACTGTGGACCTCCGGCCTTCTCTTCAAGCACCTGGTGCCGTCGCTCACGCGGCTCGCCGTGGGCGCTGCGTGGGGTGCGCTGGCAGGCATCGCGGTGGGCATCGCCATCGGTCTGTTCTCGCTAGCCCGCGGCGCACTGGTGCCCTTGGTGGCGGCGATCTTCCCGATCCCCAAGATCGCGCTGTTACCGCTCTTCGTCATCTGGTTTGGGATTGGCGAAGGGTCGAAATACGCCCTCATCGCCTTCGGCACCTTCACGCCAACAGTGGTCGCGACTTACGGCGCGGTGGACGCGGTGGACCGCACTCTCATCCGCATGGGCCAGTCCTTCGGCCTGCCGTGGTGGTCCATCGTGCAAAAGATCGTGTTGCCCGGCGCGCTGCCCGGCATCCTGTCCGGCCTGCGCGTGTCGCTTGCCATCGCCATCATCCTGCTGGTGGCGGCAGAAATGCTAGGGGCCACTTACGGCATCGGTGCATACATTCTGGAAGCTGGCAGTCTCTACGACCTCGAACGCCTGTTCGCTGGCGTCACCATCCTCTCGCTTCTGGGCCTTCTGGTCTCGTGGGGGGTCGGACAGGCAGAGAAACGTCTGCTCGCCTGGCGAGGCTAACCCTTGCGGAGCGAAAGCCCCGTTCCCACGTTATCGCAATGACCGATCTCGTATCGAAGGGAGCATTCTCCGTGAAACTCACCGCCATCACCGCCCTAGCCGTTGCCACCGCCCTGACCTTCATCCCCGTTTGCGCCAATGCTGAGCAGGTGGGCGAAGTGGGCGTCGACTGGGTGGGCAATGACATCATCATCGAAGCCATTCAGGACCCGAAGGTGAAGGGCGTCACCTGCCACGTCACCTATTTTGAGCGCGGGGTGATCGACCGTCTGCGCCGGGGCAATATCTTTCAGGACCCTTCAAACAACTCCATCGCCTGCCGCCAGACCGGGCCGCTGACGATCGGCGATATCGATGAAGACGAGAATGGCGAGGAGGTGTTCTCCCAGCGCCAGTCGCTCATTTGGAAGTCGGTGAAGGTGACCCGCATCTATGACGAAAAAAACCAGACATTGATCTACCTCACCCACGGCACGCAGGTGCAGGACGGGTCGGCCAAGATGTCGATCTCCACCGTTCCTCTCTACGGCCAGCTGGTCACCTGGGAGGACGGACGGAGTTAGCGGCTCACCATCGCCGCAACGTGACCACGAAGTTTGAAATCGCCATTTCGTGGAACGGCTATCTGCGGCTATTCTAGCGGATATGAACGCGCCCCTTATTTACACCCAACGCACCGGCAGCGAGTACTGCCTCGCCGTTGAGCCCATCTCTGGAACCGTCACCGCCACCAATGGCGACACGTTTCTGGCGCGCAGCGACCGCGCTCTTCTGATGCGCGAAACGCGTCTTCCCGCGACCGTGTATTTTCCCCGCGACGATGTACTGATCGACCTCACCGCGACGAGCGACTTGCGCACCTTCTGCCCCTTCAAGGGCACGGCCCATTACGGCCATAGCACTTCAACCGAGAATGCCTGGTGGAGCTATACAGATGCCCTGCCGGAAGCGAAGGAGATCGAGGGCTATATCGGCTTCATGCCCCACGCCATCACGGGGCTGGAGTTCTCCGAAGGCGAACCTGCGGCCCCACCGGACCCGCCAATCTCCGGCCCGCTGGTCGATTGGCTGTTGCAACAGACAAGTCGGTTCCTCACGCCGGATCAGCTGGTGGAGGCCTTCGGCAAGCGGCTGAATAAGGATGGCATCGCGGTTTCGCGCATATCGTTGCTCATCTGGTCGCTGCACCCGTTCATCGCAGGCCGCAACCATGTCTGGCACAAGGGCGAACAAGGCGTCCGCACCAGTTCCCCGAGCTATGACATCCATACGAACGAGGCTTTCGTGAACAGCCCGCTACGCTATGTGGCAGCTGGGCTCGGCGGTGTGCGCCAACGGCTCACCGGCGACACGTTCGAGTTCTCCTTCCCCATCATGCACGATCTGAAGGCGGCGGGCGCGACCGACTATGTTGCCATGCCGCTCACCTTCTCCAACGGTGATATTCAGGTGATGACACTCGCTTGCGATCATCCCGATGGGTTTACCACGGCGAATCTCGGCCTTCTGTTCGAGATTTCCGGCGTCCTCGCCCGACAATTCGAGGTCTTTACCCAGGCGGAAACCGCCCGCACCCTGCTGGACACCTATGTCGGCCCGCGCACCGGCGCGCGAATCATGGGCGGTAACATTCGCCGGGGCGATAGCGACGAGATCGATGCCGCGATCCTCATGTGTGATCTGCGCGGATCCACCACCCATGAAGAGCGCCTTGACCGCGCCGACTATCTCGATCTGCTGAACCGCTTCTTCCAGACCGTCACCGATGAGGTAAACGCGAAGGGTGGCGAGGTGCTGAAATTCATCGGCAATGCGGTGCTCGCCATCTTCCCGGTCAGCGACGACGCCGCGAACGCATGTCGCGATGCGGCGCAAGCCGCCACCGCCATCTGCACAGCGCTGGCGGAGATGGACGAGCCGCTCACCTGCGCCATCGGCATCGATTTCGGCAACGTCACCTATGGCAATGTCGGCTCGCAGGAACGGCTGGATTTCACCGTGATCGGTCGCGCCGCCATCGTCGCCGCCCGGCTGGCGGATGTCGGCAAGGCGCGGGGCGAAACCATCGTCGCAAGCCGCGCCATCGCAGAGCAGGCAGCGAACACCCGAGCCCTAGGCTCAACCGCCCTACCCGGCCTGTCCCAACCGACGGAAGCCTTCGCCATCGACTAGTGCGCGACCATATCTGCGACCATGGGTGGCCTTGAACAAATGGCGCGCACGCGGCATGGAGAAACCAGAAAATAAAAGGGTCGGGAGCCCCCAGCATGGTCGAACTGGCACTACCGAAAAATTCCACCATCGAAGACGGCAAGGTCTGGACGAAAATCGCATCCGACCAAAAAGCCCCCGGTCGCGAATTCAAGATCTACCGCTGGTCGCCGGATGATGACCGCAACCCCCGCGTCGACACCTACACGGTGAACACCGACGATTGCGGCCCCATGGTTCTGGACGCGCTGATCTGGATCAAATCCAACATCGACCCGACGCTCACCTTCCGCCGCTCCTGCCGCGAGGGTATCTGCGGTTCCTGCGCCATGAATATCGACGGCACCAACACGCTGGCCTGCACAAAGGGCATGGCGGAAGTCTCCGGCGCGATCAAAATCTATCCCCTGCCCCACATGCCCGTGGTGAAGGATCTCGTGCCGGACCTGACGAATTTCTACGCCCAGCACCGCTCCATCGAACCCTACCTGAAAACGGTGACGCCCAAGCCGGAGAAGGAGTGGAAACAGTCGCCGGAAGACCGTGAGAAGCTGGACGGTCTCTACGAGTGCATCCTGTGCGCCTGTTGCTCGACGTCCTGCCCGTCCTACTGGTGGAATGGCGACCGTTATCTCGGCCCGGCAACCCTGCTGCAGGCCTATCGCTGGCTCATCGACAGCCGTGACGAAGCCACCGGCGAACGTCTCGACAATCTCGAAGACCCCTTCCGCCTCTACCGCTGCCACACCATCATGAACTGCGCCCAAGCCTGCCCCAAAGGCCTGAACCCGGCCAAAGCGATTGCCGAGATCAAGAAGATGATGGTGGAGCGCCGGGTTTAGCGGGCGAGCGCACATTCAAATGCGCAACGCCAGCCAAGCAGAAGATACGACAATACGGTAAGGCCGCCCCAACGTCTGCTAATGGAAATCGTGCACGTTTGAAGACAACTCTTTCCGCCAAGACCGCAAAGCGGGCGTACATCAAAGCGGCTTAATTCCGTGGCGCGGACGGTAGAGACGAGCGAGGCCTACCACGTTGTCTCAGCTCGTCAGAATCGGTTGTGCTTTTTCTCGGTTACGTCATCGTCGAATGATTGTGACGATAAACGAGAAATTTGCCGCGCGTTGGATGTTGCTCCGTTCTGTCGAGCGTCGCGCCCAGTTTCTCCGCAAGACCGATAGAAGGCGCATTGCCACCTAAGATACAGCTATAGACAGCATCCCAACCCAACGTCTCATGGGCATACTGCCTTGCAAGCACAGCGCCTTCATAGGCAAAGCCTCGACCCTGCTTGTCCGAAACGATGCACCAGGTGATCTCACGCTCGGGCCAACCTTCTGGCTGCCAAAGCCCCACCATTCCACAAAAATCACCCGTTGCTTTTTCTTCCACCGCCCAGGTGCCAAAGCCGCGAATAATCCAATGTCCCATCATAGCAGCGGCCGCCCGCCAGGCTAACGACCGATCTAGCGGCCCACCGTAGAACTTGGTCTCTTCAGTCGCATAGAAGGCGGCATAGGGGTCAAAATCTCGCTCTTCGTCAAAAGCCCTGAAGATCAATCTCTCCGTTTCAAGTGTCGGAATGGTGATCTGCGTCATTGTACTGTCCTCCTGTTTGTCATTGGCAGGCCTTGTCAAAGGTCGTTGGCGGATCGCTGCTTATCCGTCGAAATCGTCAAGCTGCTGATGTCCTTTGCACAGCACGACGGGCGCGCATCAGCGCCTTTCGCCAACCCACTTTTGCAACTGCCACACCGTTCATTGGGTTCTTGGCCAGACGTGTCATCTCGGCGCGTGCTGCCAAGGCCACAGCCGGTGTGGCCTTGTCCATATGTCCAGAATTTTGCGGAGGGTGCGGATCGTATTCGATCATCAGCTGAATGCGTTCAGCGACTTCACGTCCGGCGGTCTCTTCTATTAGAGCGAAAGCAAGATCGATACCTGCCGACACCCCCGCTGCCGTCCACACTTTGCCGGAACGCACGACCCGCTTTGTAGGCTGCGGCATTGCACCGAGTTTTCCAATAACGTCCATCGCCGCCCAATGGGTCGTCGCCGGTTTGTCGAGAAGCAAATTTGACGCCGCCAATATAACAGCGCCTGAGCATACCGACGCCGTGATGCGTGTCGTTTCGTGCACCCGGCGAAGCCAAGTCGACAGTTCATTGTCCCCTGCAGCAACACCCGTATGCGCTTCGGAACCAGGAACCAAGACGATGTCAGGATGGGCTGTCTCGTCGAAGCTATGGGTTGCACCAACCACGAGAATTCCGCGATCCGTGGCAACCGGGCCCGGCTGACTTGCAACAAAACGCACCTCAGCCCCCGGCAGCATTTTCAGAATCTCGTAGGGTCCCAGCACATCCAGTGCAGTGAAACCTGGATAGATGACGATGGCGATTTGCATGAAAACCTCAAAATAGAACGTTCGTACTATTTTATGTCATGCTAAACTAAATGCAAGAAAGTTTTCACACCGTGCGCACGACGATCATGCTCAATGCAGATTCAAACCCAAAAGGGATGACAAAGGCGAACCGGACCCGCGCTCAGATTCTCGATGTGGCGCAGCGTGACGCCAGCATCTTGGGCATTGATGCGCTAACCATCGGCGGGCTTGCAAAGTCTTGCGGTCTGTCGAAGAGCGGTCTGAACGCGCATTTTGGATCAAAAGAGGCGCTTCAACTGGCCGTCATCGATGCGGCTGCGATGCGTTTTCGCATTGAGGTTGCTGAACCTGCCTTGATCGCGCCGCCTGGCCGGGCACGGCTTCTAGCGATCATGGAATATTGGATTGACTGGTCGCAGCATCCATCGCGGCCAGGGGGCTGCCAACTCATCTCTGCTGCATTTGATTTTGACGGGCTTCAGGGTGTTGTGAGGGACAGTCTGAACGCGTGGATAACACAGTGGCGCAACGGGATTAAGGTATGTGTGTCTGAAGCAAATGCGGTCGGCAATCTGAAGCTTGAACCCGAGCATACTGCGACACTCGCATTTGGCACTTACATGGCCCAGCACATAGAATGGCATTTGATGAAGGATGAAACTGCACCTCACCGCGCCATGGAGAGTTGGAGAGAAGCCGTGGGCGGCCATCAGCGTCCTACACCGTGAACCACGACGGTAGAGCTGGCTCAGGGCTGAGCAAGGCGCTGTTGAGGTTCAGAGCAGAGATTCAAAAATCTCTCCCCGCCCTCTCCCCATCCCCCATACTCCCACTTCCTTCGCACACGAGCCGGTCGTCCGGACCGACCTGATGACTGTGTGAAGGCGATCTTTCCGTCGCGCGCCGTGTAACGAACGGCAAGCGGGCGGAGCGTCGGACGCCACAGGCCAAACGCCAACACTCGGGCGGTGAACAGGGTAGTGTCGCGACGGCAGCAATGCTGTGCCTTTCGATGGAAGGCTTGCGGGAGCTTCGGTCCTCGTATTGCGGATGGGTGCCGACTTGCAGGTTGAGAGACACCTGTGCAGCAGGATCGAGCGGGGCGAAGGTGCTCGTCAC
>JBCCRF010000017.1:0-18213 GCA_039208305.1 Pseudomonadota bacterium | reverse complement strand
TCAAAACCGGCCGCATCCATCGCCTGCATGTCAGCGATGGCACGTTCCACCACCCAGTGCCCGAGCTCTTCCATCGCATGGGTCTGCTGCAAAGCGGGTAGGAACAGGTTTGGCGGGATACGCCCAAGCGTCGGATGCTCCCACCGGACCAGCGCTTCCACTGAGGTGACGCGATTCTTGGTGAGGCAAAACTTCGGTTGATACTCCAGCAGCAACTCATCATCTTCGATCGCCTTCGTGACGGCTGCGAGGATTTCCGTCTTGCCCCCAAGCGCATTCTTGGGATTGTAGATTTCGAATTGTGCTTTGCCGTTCGCCTTCGCGAGATAGAGCGCGACGTCAGCGCGGCGCAGCAGGTCTTTGATGTCGTTGCCGTGATCGGGATAGGCGGCGCCACCGGCCGAACTCGCGCAGGGGATTGCAACGCCATTGATCGTTACCTGCTTTGGCAGATCATTGTGTAAGCGCTCACAGATGTCCTTCAGATCTCCGGCGTCATCGGGGATCGGCAAAAGGATGGCGAATTCGTCGCCGCCAATGCGACCGATGATGGGGTGCGCGCCCACCACGCCGCGGAACTCGCGATCCATAAAGCGCTTTGTTGCCGGGTAGAGGCCTTTCGCGAAAGCTTGCAGGTATTCGTCTCCGGCGGCGTGCCCCTTCGTGTCATTGATCTCTTTAAAGCCGTCGAGATCGACGAAGATCAAAACACCGCGTCGGCTCAACGCCATGCGCTGTTCGATCTGTGCCTTTCCAGCCTGTTCGAAATAGTTGCGATTGCCAATGCCGGTCACACCATCCTGCACGGACAGTTCCTGCATCTTCCGCGCATCGTCCTGAACCGTCATGGCAAGCTCATTGTAGGCGTGTACGATGTTCTGCAGTTCATAGAAGCTGGTTTCAGTCGTCGTGGGCGGTACCGCGCTTGGCATCCCTGCCTTCGACTGCTCCTGCAGGTAGCGCGTCATATTTTCCAGCGGCTTCGCCAGCCAGGCGATGAACCCACGGATGAAGGCTAACGAAACGAGAGCAGCGATGAGCAGTCCGATGATGATCGGTTTCAGATTCTCGAAGGCTTTCGCTTCCAGCTCCTCAACAGGTTGCGGGATCATGACGCCCCAACCCGGACCTTTCACTGACGTCAGCCCGGCGATCATGTCGCCTTTCAATGCTGGGGAATAGAATTGCTGAATTCCCGTCTCGCCGTTCATCATCCGCTTCACAGCGGAGACTTTTGAAATGTTTTTCAGCGCCGCTTCCCATGATGGCAGAGGATGGGCGAGCACGTTGCCAGCCTGGTCGACGATGGCGGCATGCCCCTTCACGCCGAAGGCGATCTGTTTGCCGAGTTCCTGAAAATAGCCTGTTCCCAGATGAGCGATGACCAAAAAGCCATTTGTCCGACCGACGACAGGAATGATGTTCCCGTATCCCGATTTCATCGCAGGCAAAAACTTCAAACCACTGCGCGCACCTGCGGACTTCGCGGCTGCGATCAGGTCGGGGTCTGTAAAGATAGTCGGTATCTCGGTTTTCCCGGTGACATAGGCGATAAGTTCTTTCGTCGTCGGATTGAGGATGCCAACCGATTCGATCCGCATGGCCTCCAGCATCGGGCTTGTGCCGGAATTCGTGCGGTAGTCGGCAAGCATGGTTGCAACCGAAGCGACGGTCGCGCGAACATCTTTCTCATAACGTGACAGAGCCGCAGAGAGATTTTGTGCGAGCAGCAAATGGCGGTCATGCACCTCTTCGAATTCGCGAGCGAGCGTGCGCTCGTAGGAGAACCAGGTGAACCCGGCCAGCGGCAGCAGGCCGATGACGAGCAGTGCTGTTACGAAAGCCGTTCTAATACGTATCTTGAAATTCATGTTTTGCGCGCCCCTCGCAAACCATCCGCTGCGGTGGTGCAGCAGAATTCACACGCGCAAAATTCCAGTATTGGTTTCGGTATTCATTAACCGCGCTCCCCTCATTTGGCGGCGTGGTAAATGAAGTGATAGCCGGGTCGGCACAAACTCTTGCAGCTGGTTAGAAATAGCGCTGCAGTAACCCCCTGCGGATCGCGTTTCACAACGTGTTAGCCGTCACTCTTCTTCGTCCCCGGATGCTCGTAGGTCACGAATGCGCCACCTTGATAGACGGTCTGCGGCGCGCGTGGGTCTGGCACATCGCTGGCCGCTTCCAACTCCTCCCGCCATGGCTCGGAACTGTCCTGCGGCTCCCAACCTAGATAGCGGGTTTTACTGTCATCCCACCAGCGCTCTTCATTATTGGACGCGCCGTACACGATCGCGCATCCGAGGCGCGGCACACGCACCATCCGCTCAAACATTCGGATCATATCCTCCACTGACATCCATGTCGCCAGCTGTCGGCGGTCGGCGGGTTTGGCAAAGCATGACCCGATGCGCACGATCAGGCTCTCAATGCCAAACTTGTCGTGATAAAGACTGGCCAGCGCCTCGCCGTAGACCTTTGACACGCCGTAGAGGGAATCGGGTCGCGTCGTGCTTTCACTATCCAGCAGTGTCTCGCGGGTGTGGAAGCCGATCGCATGGTTGGACGAAGCGAACAGCACCCGCCGCACCCCTTCCAGCCGCGCTGCTTCGTAAAGATTGTAGGTGCCGACCAGATTGGCTTCGCAGATGCGCTCGAACGGCGCTTCGACGCTTTGACCACCAAAATGCAGCACGTCTCCACCGCCCTTCAGCAGGGCCCGCAACCCATCGAGATCGGTGATGTCACAGGGTCGCGACACCTCGTTGCCGGACACCTCCACATGGTCGAGGTCCGACAGCACCACCTCGTCCGCGATATGGTCCAGCTTGCCGCGGATCATGGTACCGATGCCACCGGCGGCACCTGTTACCACGAGGCGAGAGGTTTTTGGGCGAGGGGTGTCGAAAATGGTCATATTACACTCCGTTCAAGCGTTTGACGCAGCATCGTGGGCGCGACGAGAAATGCAATGGCACGGCATCGGTTTCTCGCCGTTGTCCGGAGGTGGTGGACCGACAGGTGCATCAGCGCGATAATCAGGTCGCACGACAGCACCGCAGGTCACACCGCATGAAAATCACCAAAGTTACCCCCTACTGCCTGACGCAAAAGCTGGAGGGTGACGCCCGTTTCGACAGCGCTTTTTCCACCTTTACCGAACGCGCCGCCTGCCTTTTAGAAATCGAGACCGACGCGGGAATCTGCGGTTGGGGGGAGTGTCTGGGGCCAAACAAGGTCAATGCCGCGCTCGTCGGGGCTATGGCTCCAGCCCTGATCGGGCGCGATCCACTCGATATAGAGCCAATCTGGTTCGATCTGTATTCCGCTTGGCGCGATCAGGGGCAGCGCGGTGTGACGATGACTGCTCAATCCGGCATCGACATCGCGTTGTGGGATATTGCTGGCAAGCATTTTGGCGTGCCCATCCACCGCCTGCTGGGTGGTGCGCACCGTTCATCCGTGCCCGCTTACGCAACCGGTGGCTTTCGGCCCCACGGCAGAGACCGGCTGGACAAGCTTGTGGAGGAGACGGCAGGCTACATCGCCGATGGATTCACCGCCACCAAGATCAAAATCGGTTTCGGCGTTGATGAAGATGAAGCTGTTATCCGCGCGGTGCGTGACGCGATCGGTGATGGTGCTGATCTGATGATCGACGCTAATCATGGTTATGATGCGATTGAAGCTATTGAGCTGGGTCGGCGCGTCGCAGATTGCCGCATCGGCTGGTTCGAAGAACCCGTTGTGCCCGAACAGTTGGATGCCTATCGCCGGGTCCGGGAGGGGCAACCCATCCCGGTAGCAGGCGGCGAGACATGGCACGGTCGACTGGCGCACCGGCAGGCGATCGAAGCCGGTGCGATCGATATCCTGCAACCCGACGTCGCAGGCTGCGGCGGTTTCACGGAGATGCGCAAGATCATCAGCCACGCGGAAACTTCCGGTATTCGCGTGGTGCCACATGTCTGGGGCACTGGCATCAACATCGCGGCGTCGCTCCACGTGCTCGCGACAATACCGCCCCAGCCGGGCCGACATGCGACGCGCGACCCATGGCTGGAATTCGACCAGACCCCTCACGCGTATCGCATGGCGCTGCTCCAGCAACCGATTGTGCTGCAGGCAGGTCGTGTAGAAGTTCCCGCTGGCCCCGGTCTCGGTATTGAGATCGATCGCGACATTCTAACGACTTTCGCTGCATAGTCCTCTTCGCCACCATCGAGTGCAGGAGACGTCGTGGATAGTCTGCGACCTCTTGTCGATCCATGGACCAATAAGGCTGGAGCGCGCCAGTAAAACTGGACAAATGTTCTCTCATATTGCACGTCCGGTGCACAGAAAGCGGCTCCGGAAGGCGGCGCACCGCATCACCGAGACAGGTCGTTGGAGACGCCCGCTTCGCCCATGGCCAATGCTTCCGGACCCCTTTTGAAGACGCTGTCGTCGGACCGTGGCGATAAAGCGTCAATAAAGTCCGTACAGCAGTCTCACACGTTATCAGAACTTCGAAGACAAGCGTCTAAAGCCAATGTCGCCGTCCACACAGGCCTTGGGCGCAAGATCATCGCATTTGTTGCTCTCCTCATTGCGCTATTATGCGCATTGCCGATGGTGTCGGTCCTTATCGAGGCTTTGTCCGGCTCGTTCGAGACAACCGCGCGTCTCGGCGCGTCTCTGTTGCCGGGTTATGCGCTAACGACGGTTATCTTAATGGTGCTGGTTGGGGCGGGAACGCTTCTCATCGGCACCGGCACGGCATGGCTGGTCTCGGCCTGCGAATTTACTGGCAGACGATGGCTGGAAATCGCCCTTGTCCTGCCGCTGGCGTTTCCTGCCTACGTGCTCGCATACGCCTATACCGATCTGCTGGACCACCCTGGCCTGGTTCAAACAACGCTTCGCAATGTCTTTGGTTGGGGGCCGCGGGACTACTGGTTCCCCGAAGTAAGGTCGGTCGGCGGTGCAGGCCTGATGCTCACACTGGTGCTCTACCCTTATGTCTATCTGCTCGCCCGTGCGGCGTTTCTGATGCAGGGCATCGCCCCTTTCGTCGTCGCGCGCAGTCTCGGATGCGCCCCTTTCCGTGCATTCTGGCAAGTAGCGTTGCCATTGGTCACGCCAGCCGTCGCTGCGGGTGTGTTGCTCGCTCTTATGGAAACCATCGCCGATTTCGGCACCGTTGCCCATTTTGGTGTGCAGACGTTGGCAACCGGCATTTACACCACGTGGTTCACCTTGGGAGACCGTGTGGCATCCGCCCAACTGGCGCTTGGCTTGCTCGCTATCGCCCTGCTGCTGATCGGTTTGGAACGACTTCGTTCCAAAGGCGAACTGGCGCTGGCGCAGGACGCCAATCGCAGCCGATGGCCCCGCATCCGCCTTCAGGGTAGACAGGCAGTTGCGGCCTTTAGCGCTTGCTCTTTGCCGGTTGTCCTCGGTGCGGTCATCCCGGTCGTCATGCTGTTTTCGCTATCGCGTGGGTCTGAGCAAAACTGGCTGAGTGAACGCTATGTTGGCTTCTTCACCAACTCGCTCACACTCGCGTCTGTCGCCGCAGTGGTGACGTTGGTAGCGGCCATATTGTTGAGCACTAACCGTCGTCTCGGCAAATCGCGTGGGGCGCAGGCGGCCGTTGGCATAGCGCGCATGGGCTACGCGGTGCCCGGGGGTGTCATTGCCATCGGTCTTTTTGTTCCGGTCGCCGGTTTAGACAACGTGGTGGATGCTTGGGCACGGGCGAATCTGGGTTTCTCCACTGGATTGATCTTCTCTGGATCCATCGCGCTGCTGATCATCGCTTATATGATCCGCTTTCTCGCAGCCGCTCTTGGCGCCTGGCGTGCAGGCGAGGCGACCGTGACGCGCGATCTCGACCGCGCCGCTGCCGGACTGGGTGCGAACACGACAACGGTCCTGCGCCGCATCCACATTCCCATGCTGCGTCCAGCCGCGTTGACGGCCATGCTTCTCGTCTTCGTCGATACGATTAAGGAATTACCGGCCACCCTCATCATCCGCCCGTTTGGCTGGGATACGCTTGCCGTGCAAGCCTATCGCCTTGCAGCAGACGAGCGACTAGAGGGGGCAGCGGTGCCCAGTCTCGTCATCGTCGCCATTGGACTGGTGCCGGTTATTATCCTTTGCCGCCGCATGAACACCGGGCCGCGCAGCGTCATATGATACAGCTAACACATTAGAATCATTCTACTTTACGGATTATCTTGTAAAATCATAGGCTTCGCCTTGAATTGGCGCATGAGATGTCCCAGTCTCTGCATATGCAAATCACCAAGCAAACCAATTACGCCCTCCGTATCCTGATGTACTGCGCTGCACATGAAGGCGCGGTACGACTGGGAGACGTGGCAAATTTTTACGATCTGTCGCAATCGTTTCTGCACAAGGTGCTGCAGAACACCGCAAAGGCCGGCTTCGTAAAAACGATGCGCGGTCGCACCGGTGGTTTCATATTGGCAAAACCTGCTGAAGACATCACCGTCGGTGCGGTCGTTCGCGCGATGGAAGATCGCTTCGAAATGGCGGAGTGTTTCAGGGAAGACACAAACTGCCCGCTGGAACAGTCCTGCGGCCTCAACAGCGCCTTTCACGAAGCGCTCGATGCCTTTCTGAAAGTGCTGGACAAATACACCATCGCCGAGATCACCGATGAGCGTGCCAATATCAACGTATTGGCAACGTTGGAGGCGATGACCCGCGTTCCGCTGAATCAGGACGCTTAATAGCCGCTGATAAAGCGGCAAAGTCGCTCACCACATCAATACTCTTCGCCAATCCTGCGGACTGAAATCGACGTCCGACTTCACGCAGGCGGTTGGATTTAAAGGCACGCTTTCAGCTTGATGAATCCGCGTCAAACACTGACCCATTCGCCTCTTGCCAATTAGAACAAAATAGGAACATATACCCTTCTTCCAATTGGTGTTGCGTTGAAGGTGGGTGATGAATGCAAGGATTGCTAGCGATCAAGAGGCAAAGCGGAAGCGAGGAATCGATTCCCATTGGCTCACATCATGCTGCCGTGCAGCAGGACAATCATGCGAGCCGTTTTCCCGTTTCCGCCTTTCAGCAAACGGGTTTGCAGGATGTTTTATCGGTGCAGGGAGCCCATGGTGCATTGCTTCACCACGTTCTGGCCGCACGCAGGCCGGTGCTTTGGGTTCAGGACGCGATGGCACGCATCGAATTCGGACGGTTGTCGCTTCCCCGCGTCATCTCACGGCATGTGATTCTGCTGGCCTGTGTCGGCAATGCCCGCGATGCGCTCTGGGCCATGGAAGAGGGTGTGAAGGCCGGTTTGGACGTGGTGGGGGAGGTTACCGGTACGCCCAAAATTCTCGATTTCACGGCAACCCGGCGGTTGGAGCTCTTTTCCCGCGCCGCCGGGGTGCGCTGCTTTCTGGTGCGTATGGGGCCGCAGGCCGATACGGGTGGGTCGAGCGGGGCGCATTGGCGCTGGCGTATCGGCGCTGCGGCGAGCGAGGTCGATTCCCACGACAGGCGTGCTCCCGGCCAGTCCCGTTGGCAGCTCGATCTTCTGCGTGCGCGAACGCGACCACCCGGCGCATGGCTGGTTCAGATCAAGGGCGGTGGTGCCTCTCATGTTGAAACAGCGTCGCATCGTCTCGGTGTGGTTTCCCCATTGGCCGCTGGAGACGTGGATCCGGGCGATGCAACGCACGCACAAGCCGCAGCCGACAACGTCATCGCATTGCGTACCGCCGGAGGTTCTGCCCGAACGGCCGTCGGCTGACTGGTCGTGGGAGGCGAACCCCTTCGCGCTGCTCGTTACCACATCGCGGGGCGATCTCATCCATGGCGTGAACGTCCGGGCGGCCCAGCTTGGTCTTGCACCGGGCCAGCGGGCAGTGGATGCATCGGCAGCCCATGACGATCTGGCCATCGCCTATGCCGATCCGGCCCACGAAGCCGCGGCGCTGGAGCGGCTTGCGGGTTGGTCGCGGCGGTGGACGCCCCACGCGCGGGTGGATGGTGTCGACGGTATCGCGCTGGACGTAACGGGCTGCTCCCATCTGTTCGGTGGCGAGGTGGCGATGCTGGAGACGATCGGCAATCGCATGGTGCGCATGGGGCTGACGGTGCAACTCGCCATGGCACCCAACCATGCCGCAGCCCATGCTCTGGCGCGCTATGGAAAGGGTGAGCGAACCATCGTGACACCCGATGAATTGGAGGCTGCACTCAGCGATCTGCCGGTGGTGGCGCTGCGCATCGACGATGCATCCGTCACCCTGTTGCGACGCCTGGGGCTGAAAACCATCGGGCAGGCGGGGCGCATCCCACGCGCCGCGCTGAAGAAGCGCTTCGGTGCGCCCACTAAACGGCGCGACCCGCGCGACGATACCTATGATGATTATCTCGGTCGCGTGACGGGGGCGAGTGACGACGTGCTGGCACGGCTGGATGAAGCGTTGGGACGTGCGCCCGTTCCTTTCGACCCGCAGAACGAAGAAGAGCCTCTGCGTATCGTCGACGGCCTTGTGGAACCTGTTCTGGAAACGCAGGCCGTGCTGGCCTGTCTGCGCCCGCTGGTGGAGCGGTTGATGCAAATGCTGCAAAGCCGCGACGAAGGCGTCGTCTCACTTGCCCTGGAGGCGTTTCGTGTCGATGGCGGGCGGTCGTCCACGATTTTGCGTCTGTCGTGCCCCACGCGCGAGACCGACCGTATCATGCGGCTCCTGATTGATCGATTGGATGGATGGCATGCCGAGTTCGGTTTTGACGCTTTGGCGGTGGAAGCGGTGGAAAGCGCGCCACTGCCGCCGGAGCAGACCGACCATTTGCAACGGGAAACAGGTGCCGATGTGCACGGGCTGATCGACCGGTTGCGCACGAGATTAGGCCCTCAGACCCTGCTGCACCCCAAATGGGAGCCCAGCCATATTCCGGAACGAGCGTTTCTGTGGGCGGTCGAACAAGAACCTGCCCCTGCACATGATGCTCTTCCCGCAGATATGGCACAGCGCCCTGACCGGATGTTCGAGCAGCCTGAGGAGATCGGTGTCATCCACGCTTTGCCGGAAGGGCCGCCGGCGCGTTTCGTCTGGCGGCGCGTGACGCATCATGTCGATCGTGTTGCCGGGCCGGAGCGTATCGCACCGGAATGGTGGAGGGAGCGCTCGACAGTTCTTGCCCGTGACTACTATCGCGTCGAGACTCGCGAAGGCCGTCGTTTCTGGATTTTTCGCGAGGGGTTTTCCGACGACGAACGCAGCACATCTATCCGCTGGTTCATGCACGGGCTGTTCTCGTGAGTGGTATGGAACTGACAGCGCGTGAGGATACGCCGCCTCCGCTCAACCCACCCGCGCCCTATGTGGAACTGGCGGTGCAGTCCTGCTTCTCCTTCGGGCGGGGCGCAGCACATGCTCATGAACTCGCTATCCGTGCCCATGCGCTGGGTTATGATGCGATCGGCATCACCGACGTCAACACGCTGGCCGGGATCGTGCGCATGCACCGCGATGCGAAAGTGGCGCGCATGCGACCCATTATCGGCTGTCGGCTGGAACCGCTTGATGGGCCGCCCCTGCTTGCATGGCCGAAAGATGAAATCGGCTACGGTCGCTTGTGCCGTCTCATCTCGAAGGGCCGCATGGCAGCGGGGGATGAGGATAAAGGCAACATCGTCACCGGCAAGGACTGTGCGTTGCACCTGGCCGATATTGCTGAACTCGCTGACGGTTTGGTGCTCGCCACCGCACCGCCGGTTGACGTGTCTGCGCTGGAGGAGGCGATGCCCGCCCTCGCAGCCGCTCTGCCGCTGACCCATATCGCGGCAAGCCATCGCTATCGTGGTGATGATCGTGCCCGCATTGAGCGGCTGGACCAACTTGCAAAAACCCACGGGCTATCGCTGCTGGCCACCAATGACGTGCTCTACGCATACCGCGCTCAGCGCCCACTTCAGGATGTGCTGACCTGCATCCGCGAGCGGGTGACGATTGCAGAAGCAGGACTTCTGCTGGAGGCCAATGGCGAACGGCATCTGAAATCGCCGGAAGAGATGCGCCGTCTTTTTGCTGATTGGCCTCACGCCATCGCAGCAACGCGCGCCATTGCCGATGCCTGCACCTTCTCGCTCGACAATTTTGAATACCAGTATCCCAACGAGCCGGTGCCGCATGGGAAAACACCCGACGGCTGGCTGCGACACCTCTCCTACGAAGGGGCGAAAACCCGCTACGGTGACGAGTTGCCGGACAAGGTTTGCGTTCTTCTGGAGAAGGAACTCGATCTCATCAAAAAGAAGAAGATCGCGCGCTATTTCCTCACAGTGCGCGATATCGTCGTTTTCGCTCGCACACGCGAGAAGCCGATCCTTTGTCAGGGGCGGGGATCGGCGGCCAATTCCGCCGTCTGTTATTGCCTCGGCATCACCAATGTGGACCCCGCCAGCACCGAAGTGCTCTTCGAGCGTTTCATCTCCGAAGCCCGTGACGAGCCGCCCGATATTGATGTCGATTTCGAGCACGAGCGGCGCGAGGAGGTCATCCAGCACATCTACGAGCGCTACGGACGTGAGCGAGCGGGGCTGTGCGCCACCGTTATCCATTACCGCCCGCGCATGGCGATCCGTGAGGCCGGGCGCGTGATGGGTCTATCGGAACATGTCACCACGGCGCTCGCCAAGACCGTGTGGGGCTCATGGGGCTCGGGCATCGTCGAAGAGCAGATCAAGGAAGCCGGGCTTGATCCAAGTGATCCTCATTTACGGCGCACGGTGCGCCTTGCTGGTGAATTGATGGGCCTCCCCCGCCACCTGTCGCAGCATGTCGGTGGCTTTGTGCTGACCGAGGGGCCGTTGGTGGAGACGGTTCCCATCCGCTGGGGCGCCATGCCGGACCGCTCCTATATCGAGTGGGACAAGGACGATATTGACGCACTGGGCATCTTCAAGATCGATGTGCTCGCACTCGGCATGCTCACCGCCATCCGCAAGTCGTTCGACATGGTGGAGCATTACATGGGGGAGGTGCTCGATCTCGCGGAGATCGGGCTGGAGCAGAACAGCGAGCCGCGTGTTTATGACATGCTGGAAAAGGCGGATTCGCTCGGTGTCTTCCAGATCGAAAGCCGCGCCCAGATGGCGATGCTGCCACGTTTAAAGCCACGCTGCTTTTACGATCTCGTCATCGAAGTCGCCATCGTGCGACCCGGCCCGATCCAGGGTGACATGGTCCACCCCTTTCTGAAGCGCCGCGAGGGCATGGAGGATGTGAGCTATCCGACACCAGGGCCGGAATATCCTCAGGATGAATTGAAAAAGATTCTTGAGCGAACCCTTGGTGTGCCGATCTTTCAGGAACAGGCCATGGCGATCGCCATGCAGGCGGCGAATTTCAACGCGCAGGATGCCAACGAATTGCGCCGCGCCATGGCCACTTTCCGCTCCCGCGGTACGATTTCGGAACTGCAGGGGCGCATGGTGGGTAATATGGTGAAGCGCGGCTACGATCCCGCTTTTGCCCAACGCTGTTTCGATCAGATCAAGGGGTTCGGCGAGTACGGGTTTCCCGAAAGCCATGCGGCGAGCTTCGCCCATCTGGTCTATGTGTCGTGCTGGCTGAAATGGCGTTATCCAGATGTCTTTGCCGCTGCCCTTCTCAACAGCCAACCCATGGGGTTTTACGCTCCCGCGCAGATCGTGCGTGACGCCCGTTCCCACGGTGTCGATGTGCGTCCGCCGGATGTGAACCTGTCAGATTGGGATTGTACGCTGACTGCCATCGGGCCCGATGACCGGTTGCCCGGCGAAGGGCTCAATGGTGTCTGCCCGCCATCACACGCTATGCGCTTGGGCTTGCGGTTGGTGGACGGTTTTGGCGAAGCCTCGGCCCAAGGCTTGCTGGCGTTGCGTAGCGATACGCCGTTTGAAGATGTAAAGGACCTGCATGTCCGTACCCGCCTGCCGTGCGATGTGATCGAACGGCTGGCCGCGGCAGACGCTTTCCGTTCCTGCGGCCTCAGCCGTCGCGAGGCCCTGTGGCAATGCCGTGGGCTGGACGATGCAGCGCCCGCTCCCTTTGCGGTATCAGGGCGCGAGAAACCGGTTCAGCTTCCCCTCATGCCGGCCTCGGAAGAGGTGGTGGCCGATTACCAGACGACACGCCTGTCCTTGAAGGCACACCCGCTCAGCTTCCTGCGTGAGCGGTATCGCAAGGCCGGTCTGGTGCGATCTGACCGGATGATCGCAGCAAGCGGACGAATGAAAAAGCTTGACCGGGGGTATCAGGCGCGCCGTTCCATCGAGGTTGCGGGCTTCGTTCTGCAGCGCCAACGCCCTGGCTCTGCTAAAGGCGTTTGCTTTCTGACGCTGGAGGATGAGGCGGGCACGATCAACGTCATCGTCTGGCCTAAGGTCATGGCACGGTTCCGCCCCATCGTCATGTCATCACGCCTGATGCGGGTGCGGGGTCATATCCAATGTGCCGATAACGTCACTCATCTGGTGGCTGAATATCTTGTCGACGCCACCGCCGATATCGATCTTCTCTCCGACGCCGATCTCATCATGGACCGTTTGCGCGCCGATCATGTCGACCGCCCGCTGCGCTCATCATCTGGCGAGCCACCGACCCGTGTTCATCCCCGCAACGTCCGCGTCATCCCTAGAGCGCGGGAGTTCCACTGACCCTTCTGCAGATGCCACAACTGATTTTCGAGGAATGGTGCCCGGGGGCGGAATCGAACCACCGACACGCGGATTTTCAATCCGCTGCTCTACCCCTGAGCTACCCGGGCATCGGGATGGCCTATGGCTCGTCTCGAGCAGGGCCTGAGGTACTGTTGCGAGCGCAGTTTGCCTCGCGACCCGGCTGATATAGTCAGATGCGCCGGGGGTGTCTATCCACTATTTCCCGCTTTTCAGCGCTGGTTCAATCGATCGCGCTGAAAGCATTTATCAGTGGTCGCCATCCGGCGGACTGTCATCTGGATCACCTGCGATCGCATAACCGCCTGACAACCATGCGCCGAGGTCGAGCTGGGCGCATCGGCGTGAGCAGAAGGGGTATGTGTCGCGGCTGCTGGGTTGCTTGCATTGCGGGCATGGTACGTGTTTGCGCAGCGGTGTGACGGTGTTGGTCGTCATTGTCTTGCTCACCCGCTGGCCGAAAGCCACTTGTAGTGGACAGGGTAGCCTTCACCCTCAAGCAGATTGACGGTCTCAAACAGCGGCAAGCCAACCACATTGCTGTAAGAGCCGATCAGCTTCACCACGAATGCTCCGGCGATGCCCTGGATGGCGTAGCCACCTGCTTTGCCGCGCCATTCGCCGGAGGCGAGATAACTCTCGAACTCATCGTTCGACAGTTTCTTGAAACGCACCCGAGTTTCCACCAGCCGCTGGCGCACCACGCCCTTCGGCGTCATGAGGGCAACACCGGTATAGACCTTGTGGGCGCGGCCGGAGAGGAGACGCAGGCACCCGGCCGCTTCGTCCAACAGTTCCGCCTTAGGCAGGATGCGACGACCGACTGCAACAACCGTGTCCGCTGCCAATATGTACACGCCACTCTCTTCCCCGCGCCGCTTCACATTCTCTTCAGCCATCTCCACCTTCAGCTTGCACAGACGTTTGGCAAGCGAACGGGCGGCTTCGGATTTGAGAGGCGTTTCGTCAGCATCAACTGGGGCCAATTCATCGGGCTGAACACCGATCTGGTCGAGCAGGGCAAGCCTTCGAGGCGACCCGGATGCGAGAATGAGTTTTGCGGAAGGTGCCATCAGCGGGCGGCCTTACTGTGCAGCGGCGCGCGAAAGCCGCGCAATCGCCGTCTATTTGAAGCGATAGGTGATACGGCCCTTGGTCAGGTCATAGGGTGTCATCTCGACGAGTACCTGATCGCCAGCCAACACGCGGATACGGTTCTTGCGCATACGGCCAGCAGTGTGGGCGATGATCTCGTGATCGTTTTCGAGCTTCACGCGGAAAGTGGCATTTGGCAGCAATTCACTGACGGTGCCGGGAAATTCGAGAACTTCTTCTTTTGCCATAGGCGATGTCTGTTCCTTGAGCGGGACGGCGAAAAACGCGTGACCCATGTTGTAGCTTCGGATGATACGGGCTGGACTTACATACGCCTCATCCGGTTTGAACTGCGCGTGTCCTAGCCCGAAAGGAAGGCTTTGTGAACCGTCCGCTCATGCGCCTTTTACCTCGGCGGTGAACAGCTGCTCAATCCGCTCCGCTAGCCGATCGCGCACATCGCGATAGGCGTCCAGCCGCGCTTCGCGGGCACCGGTCACCACGGTGGGGTCAGCGGATGGCCAATAGACGACTTCCGTCGCGTCAACGACCGCCCGTTCCAGCGCGACGTGGTGAGCGGTGGGAGAAAGTGTGACGACAAGATCGAAATAGCCCTCGTCGAGATCCTCCAGCGCTTTGGGTTCGTGGTTGCTCATGTCGACGCCCAACTCCGCCATTACCGCATCGACAAACGGGTCTGCCTCGCCAACACGCACGCCTGCGCTGGCGGTGAAGACGTGGTTGCCATGTCGCTGGCGCATCAGCGCTTCGCCCATGGGAGAGCGGATAGCGTTGTGATTGCACAGGAAAAGAACGGAATTCGGGTTCTTGCTCGGCTCGACGGGCAGCAATTCGGGAATGTTGGGCACGTCGCTCACGCCTCACCCCCGCCAGTGCAGCACACAGATGAGGGTGAAAAGCCGCCGCGCCGTGTTGTGGTCCACCTCAATCTTGCCCGCAAGCCGCTCCTTCAGCGTTTCCGAACCGTCATTGTGCAGGCCCCGCCGAGCCATATCGATAGCCTCGATCTGGCTCGGTGTCGCCGAGCGGATGGCTTCGTAATAGCTTTCGCAAATCTGATAATACTCGCGCACCGTGCGGCGGAAGGGTGAGAGAGACAGGATGTGTGTCGCCACATCAGTGTCGTTGCAATCCGTGATTGAAAAGACCAGCCGCTGTTCGATGAGGCCCAGCTTGAGCTTGTATTCATGCGGCACGCCATCGACATGGTGACCGACCGGCCAGAAATGGTTCTGCTCAATCAGATCGAAAATCGCGACCGCGCGTTCGTGCTCCACATCGGCATTGGCGCGACCGATTGTGGCGTCGTCCAACGTGACGTCGATCAACTTTGCATCGTCCGGTGCGTCGTCGCTCATGCCAGGCTGTGTCGGGGCTTGGCGCGGGTGCGCCAGGCTGCACCGAGATCTGTCAGTTGAGCTTCCAAGGTGTCGGCGTGAATGCGCATGGCGGCATCATCGGCGAAGGTCAGCCGAACGACAACACCTTCGTCGTGACACTCTTCCAGACCAATTGCCAACAGCGCGAGCACACTTTTCCCATCGGTTGGAAAATTGCGCCGCTCGACGCGTGATACACCTGTGAACCGCAGTGCGGATAACCGGCGTTCATAGGTCGGAAACCATCTCCTGCGGGCCGATGGCAGTTCCCAGGCGAAGCGATGCATTGTCATGACAAGCTGCCGTTCGCCCGCCATCCAGGTCATATCGGAGGGTTTAACGGTTGCATCCTGACAGGCAGCGGATATCGCCATCAGGTCCTCGCCATCCAGCGCGATCAATTTCAGTCTGGCGATCTCGCGGGCCATGGATTTTCTGCGCTTCCGGTGCTCGGCCGACCAAACGCTCAAACCGCATTTGCCGGGTTGTTTTGTGTTGCAAACGAGTAGGAGCAATGCCGGTTGCGTGCAACCCGGACGAAGGTGACATGGCGGTCTTCGAGAGCGATGGTCGGTCGCTCACGCTCCATTAACCGTCTCGCTTTACCGTTCATTTGGCATGGCGCGTTTGGTCATGCGCCCGTTTTGTATCGCGTATGGGTGTTCAGTTTTGCGTATTGTGTACCGGTCAGCTGTGCTGGCACCGGCCCTGTTCGGGGCATTCTTGTGGGGCGCTGCGGCTCAGACGTCCCAAGCCCATGCTGCAAGTTGCGGTGCTGGAAAGCTCGGCACCCACCGTACCATGAAAGTCTCAACCGAGACATTCCGCGACATCAAGGGCCACGAGAAGAGCTTCGGCCTCCGCCACAAGGAAGTGGTGCTGACCTTTGATGATGGCCCCATCGCCGGCAAGACGACGCGTATTCTCAATGCCCTCAAAAACCATTGCGCCAAGGCGACCTTTTTCAGCGTGGGTCGCATGGCGAAAGCCTACCCGCGCCTGACGCGCCGGATCGTGCGCGAGGGCCATACGCTGGCTCACCACACCCATGCCCACAACCGCATGACGGCATACGGCCCCAAGCGCCGCGGACAGTTGATCGACCGCGGTATCGATACGGTAGAGCGCATCGCTTACGGCTCGGCGAAGAAGACACCCCGCGTGCCCTTCTTCCGCTATCCTTATCTTGCGCGCAGTAAGGCGACCGACAAGACGTTGCGTGCTCGCGGGCTAATTTCCTTTGGTGCCAATATCGATGCTCGTGACTGGGAAAGCGTGTCAGCCAGTACGGTCCACAACCGCGTGATGAAGCAGTTGCGCCGCAGCGGCAAAGGCATCGTGCTTTTGCACGATATTCAGAGCCGCACCGCCAAGATGCTGCCCCGACTGCTGAACAGCCTGCGAGATGAGGGCTACAAGTTGGTGCACATCATCCCGGGTACCGGCGCACCGGAGCCGGACACGAGACCTGTTGTTGACGAACCGGTGCTGATGGCAGCAGCCGAAACTCCGGCTGCCAAACCGGCTTCTCCCAAACAGTCTGTCAGCAAAAGCGTCGTTGCTATCGCGCTAGCAGAGCATGACGCGAACGAGCGCAAACGCCAGCTGGCAGGCGGTGCTACGATCACGGAAGTTGACCCACGCGAGAGCCGTGCAACCGCGCCGAAAGCGGAAACGACCATCGCAATGGTGGAACCCGACCCGGTCGTGACTGATGCGATACCGACCGAAGAAGTGACGGTAGCTCTGCCGCCAAAAGTCGAACGCGTGCTGAAGAAGCGGCGCAAGGCAACGATCGTGAACAAAAGCGAAGCGAAGAAACGGCCTGCAAAGCGCAAGAAGGTCAGCAAGTTCGCTCGCGTCGCAAATGCGAAATGGAAGCTACGCCGTTCCCAGTGGATCTTGAACTAGCCCGCTATTTCTCGGTCAACTTCAATTCGATGCGGCGGTTGCGGTCCCTCGCTTCCTGCGTGTCGGCCCGCTCCAGCGGCTGAAATTCACCGAAACCTGCTGCCACGAGCCGCTGAGCGGGTACGCCTTGTGTGATGAGATATTTCACAACGGATGTCGCGCGCGCTGACGACAATTCCCAGTTGTCCGCGAAGCGCCCTGTACCGGACAGTGGAATATTGTCGGTATGGCCGTCCACCCGCAGCACCCAGTCGATTTCGTCGGGAATTTCTTCCCCCAACTCGATCAGCGCGTTGGCCAGTTTTGTCATCTCGCCGAGGCCCGCCTCGTTCAAATTCGCACCACCCGACGGGAACAGCACTTCTGATTGAAAGACGAAACGGTCACCGACGATACGAATGTCATCGCGCGCGCCCAGAATATCACGCAAGCGACCGAAAAAGTCTGAGCGGAAGCGGTTCAACTCCTGTACCCGCTGCGCCAGCGCGACGTTCAACCGGCGGCCGAGATCGGCGATCTTGGTGGAGGATTCGCGGTCGCGCTGCTCCGATACGTCGAGCGCATCCTCCAGCGATGCGATCTGTTTGCGCAGCGCGGAAATTTGCTGGTTCAGCAGCGTCACTTGCGCGGCGGCACGGCGGGAAATCCGGCGTTCTTCGTCGAGCGATTCAGACAGGCTTGAGGCGCGTCCCTCCGCTTCTTCCGCAGCGCCGCTTCCGCTGGCCAAGAGTTCTTGCAAGCGCGAGCGCTCCGCCTCCGCCGTGCCGAGACCTGCGGTCAACGTGGCGATTTGATCTTCGAGATCCTGTTTGGCGGATTGTTCCAGCGCGAGCAGTTGCGTCAACTCGTTGATCTGGCTGTTCAGTCGGTTCAGCACCGTGTCCTTGCCAGAAATCTCCTGGCTCAGCAGGAACTGCGCCAGCACGAAGACAGACAGCAGAAACATGATCGCGAGCAGGAGCGTGGACAGGGCGTCCACGAAGCCCGGCCAATAGCTGACACTGTCCCCGCCGCGACGGCGGATACGGGTAGCGGCCATGGATCAGCCTCCATCCTTCGGCGGTTCGGTGGCCGTCGGCCTGCGGGCAGCGCCGGTGACGCGAGCCATTG
>JBCCRF010000016.1:0-18394 GCA_039208305.1 Pseudomonadota bacterium | reverse complement strand
TCGCCAGCGTGTGGAGCGCCTTCTCCGGCCTGCCCCAACGCGCCTGCCGGTCCGCAACGGCGAGATAGATAAACTGCCGCTCCATGCGACTCGGTTCACCGAGTTTGCCATCCAGCATTCGCAGAGACACGCGCCGATGAGCCGACAGATCACCCTCCAGCAAGCGCGCGTGCAGCCCTTCCGGCGAGCCTGGGGTCTTGTTCTTCAGCGTTTCGAAATCACCCCGATAGAAGGCTGATTGCATCATCTCCAACCGGTCCATCTGGTCCGGCACGGCGGAGGCTTCCGTCCAGTCGGTGATGTCGAAAACGAGATAGATGCTGATGGCAAAGGCGAAGACATTCACTGTGTAGCGCAGCCAACGCGGCAGACCCGAAAACGCGCGGCTGCGTGCGCTCCAACCCTTCCAGATCATCTTGAAGAAGCCTGCCAAAATCGCCACTCCCCGCAGCCACCGCCATCACTGTGGCGCGGATGTGGAATATCGTCCAGTGACGAAAGCCGTTAGAAATTCACCGCAGACCGATACGCTGTACCAGCGGTCGCAAGCTATCTTTGATATCGGACATACGGGTCAGTGCCTTTACTTTCTTCGGCAGCTCATCGGCGGCCTCCGGCGTCAACGCCACCATCCAGTCAGTGATCCCGATCCGGTCGCTCCACAGCTGCTCAGCCATCCCATGGCCCGGAACAGCGAGCGAATCCGCCGCAATGAAATCCGGACGCGTCAGCCATTCGCCGGTCGCATACATCATCACCTGCTCGCCAGGGGAAACAGCGTGGTGACGTTCATCAAAGGCGATCTTCCACGGTACATAATAGCCACCGTGGCCCAACACGATCAGCGCCGCGGCGGGCGCACCGTCGATTTCCAGCGTGAAGATTTCGCACTGCCCAGTCATGGCGAGCTTCGCCACGATTTCGCGGGAGAAAGAGGAAATGCGTTTGTGGTTGTAGAGGGCCGTGCCCCGGCGACCCTTCCAGCTTCGCAATTCCATCGTCATGAAAGCTTCAAACGCGTCCAGCACCTCTTCGAGATCGCGAGCGCAATGAAAGCGCAACTCGTGGCCATCATCGGTGAACCGTCGCCGCTTGCGGGCGCTTTCGCGCGTGCGTTTGCGACCGCAGACGGCGCGGATCATCTCGTCGGCCGTCGCCTTTTCGTCGAAAGGCTGACGCGCCAGAAGCGCCGCGCGGGCATAGCTGTCCACCTCACCCGACGCGAGATCCAGCGACCGCGCCGCTTCCCGCAATAGGGCAAAACTGTCGCCGCCTTCATCCTGATGGCTGAAATTGACGACCGGCGGCAGGCCCAGTTCCGGGTCCCCGAGCAGGCGCAGCAGCATCTCGCAGGCCTCGCCCGCGCAGTCCGGGTCCATCAGCGGCGTGCCGAGCGGCATGAAAGGGTTGGACAGAACCTTCAACATGCGCTGGCGGGGTAGGCCGGAGGATACAATCTGCAACGGCACGAACAGGCGCATCTCGCGCCCCTCGCCCGTGGTTTCCCAAAGCGCGACCATCCAGCAGCCTTTTGGAGCGAGCAGGTTGACGAGGCGCGGCCAGGCTGCCTCCAGTACTTTTGGCGCGAAGAAGATGTTGTGGTCCATCGACCGTTCTGCCAGCCGCTCTACAGCCTTCATGATGCGGTCGAGGGATTTGGCAGGCACAAGCTCCAGTTCCCACAAATGGCTCGTAAGACCCGTCTGCGATGCGCGCAGCCATGGCAGCCGCACCTCGCTGCGCCGATCGAGCACACCGCCCAGCCCGTCGCGCTTGCGGCTCGCTTCTTTCATCACGGTTTCGAAAACACCCATGATCAGCGTGCCTCCTTCGATGGCGTCGCCGGGTGGAAGAAGACGAAAAGATGCAGGCCCAGCCGTCGCATCACGACGGAATAAAGCGCCAACGCTTCGAAGATCATGGCGGATGCTGTCGCGATAGCTGCGCCGGTCAACCCGTAGAGCGGGATGAGCGCGAGGTTCAAAATGATCGCCACTACAAGAGTAACGCCGTACAATGCAGCGCAAGCGTTCTGGTGTCCGGACATGCTCAGCAGCATCTCGCCCGGTCCAACACTGGCGCGGGCGACGATGCCAATCGCCAAAATGAAGAGCAGATGATAGCCATCCGCGAAACCCGGACCGAACAGCATCAATACCGGCTTGCCGATGATGATGAGGAAGCCCGCCATCGCCAGCGATGGCCAGAAGGTCCAGCGAACGGTGTCATGAGCGAATGCACCTAGACGAAGCGTGTCGCCCTCCGAATGGTATTGCGAAAAACGGTGCGCACCGGCGGCCCGAACGGCGAAGGACACAAAGTGGATCAGCGCTAGCACTTTCACGCAGGCGAAATAGACGCCCACCTCATCCGGCGAGAGCAAAAGCCCCGCCATGATGATGTCGACGTTAAACAACAGGTTAAAGAAGCCTTCAACGAGGAATATCGGCAGCGCGATCTTGATCCATAGCGGCGTCTTCATCACTCGTGGCCCGCTGTCCACGACCTTGGGCAGTTTGCGACTAAGTACCAGCATTTGCACAAGGCCGACCAGCCAGACGGCGGCAACGGACGCCCCCATCGCGGTGCTGGCAGTATGGGGGAAATCCGCTGCGAGTGCAGCTGCCATCAGCACGAGAATGAGCACTGGCCGGGCCAGAAATGTCGGTGACAGTGCGAGTTTCATCCAGTCGCTGGCGCGGGCAATGCCGTCGTGGATATCACCCAACGCAATCATCGGCACGCAGACCAACGCGAGGAACAGCGGCATGACATAGGCGTCGTACATCCAGTCGCCGGCCAGATGGATAGTGACCATGGCGAGCGCCGCGATGATGGTTGCGATCCCAAATGAATAGACGCGCGACCCGAAGATCACGCCGCGCAAGGCAGCGTCATCGCCTGCCGTCTTGTATTCGGGAATGAAGCGCAGGATCGCCGTGGACAAGCCGATACAGGCCAGCGAGCCGATCAGCAAAGCCGCCGTCCAGACCCACACGAACACGCCGAATTCATAAGCCCCCAGCCACCGCGCCATGAGCACTTGGCTCAGATAGGCGATGAAGGCGGAGGCAATTCTGATAGAGAACGCGACCATCGCGTTGCGGGCCGATAGAGCTTCCTCGCTGTCGCCACGCCAGACGGCGTCGCCCTTGCTCAGCGCCTTTTTATAGCGTTCGCCAAGGCGCGTTTTCACCGCACCGGGAACAACGACATCCAGAAAGTGTGACGGCACGAAAGTGGACAAGGCACCATTCCGAATTGCTGTGGGCGCACCACAGAGCGCGACTGAAACCGACCGCAGTCTCGTGCAATTCGTTTAAGATTTTAGCTGTTCGCGTTGCCAGTAAGCCCAAGTCGATCAGGAAATGACAATGGGGTTAACGCCTCACGAAGGCACTAGCCCTTGAAGCCACCGCCATCGAGAAACTCCTTCTCCTCGAGTGTCGTTTCGCGTCCGAGACGGTCGTTGCGGTGCGGAAAGCGGCTGAACCGTTCAATAATCTCGAGATGTTCACGGGCGGCCTTGATGTTATTCTCACCGCCGAAGCGCTCCATGTGGTGCAGGCACGTGCGCTGATCCTCCAGCGCTTCGCTATGCATGAACGGCAGGTAGATGAAGCTGCGCAGTTCCTCGTCCACTTCGACGTCCAGCCCGTTCGCGATGGCCCGTTTTGCGATTGCCAAGCCCTTCGCGTCGAAAGCCCATGCGTGGGCCGTTTCGCGGAACAAATTGCGTGAAAACTGGTCGAGCAGCAGCACCAGCGCCAGCGCGCCATCCGGCGTATCCTGCCAGTCATCCAACGCTCCACAGGCCGCGTGGGCATGGCGCACGAAGAAGCGCTCGCGAATTTCTGCATCCAGTGCGTCGTCCTTCGACCACCATTTCTTCGGCCCGGCTTCTTTCCAGAAAGCGAGAATTTCGGTTGCGGTGGGATGATCACTCATGCGGCACTCCGATGGCTTGCGGTGATGCAGGGAAGCACTCTATGGCGATAAACAGAAAGCGCCACCTGAGTTTCACCATGAGCGACATCACGACTCTCGATCTGCGCGGCCTGCGCTGCCCCATGCCGGTGCTGAAGACGCGCCAGTGCCTGCGCAAACTCGCAGTCGGTGACGAGCTGCAAGTGGTGACTGACGACCCTCTCGCGGGGCTCGATATCCCCGCTTTCTGCAATGAGAAGAAGCAGCAACTCGTCGAACAGGTGAGCGAAGGCGAGGACGTGAACCGCTTCACAATCCGCCGAAGCGAAGGCAAGCTCTAAAGCTTCAACCCCGGCACGGCGAGTGGGTTCTCCGTAATGGCGGCACGGTCCGGCGTATCGATGCGCGACTTGCCGGCGAACGCGTCGAACAGGCGCGACACGAACTCCTCCGAAAGATCACGGGTTATCATCACAAGCCGCGTGCGCCGGTCCTCATCAGGCCAATCAGGCAACTGTATGGGCGGATGAAACACCTGTTGCACGCCGTGGATGACAACCGGACGACCGGGGTCGTCCTTGAGCCGCACGATGCCCTTGACCCGCAACAGGTTCGGCCCATGGGCAGCCCGCAAGAGATCAAGAAATCCTGTCAGCGTGACGGAATCCACCGCGTCATCACTCGCCAGTGTGAAAGCACGGATGCGGGCATCGTGCCGATTTACATCGTGGTGGTGATGATGGTGCTCATCTTTCGCCGCTTCCTCACCAAGCCAGCGGGCCACGTCCGCGGTCTTCGTGGTCGGATTGTAGATGCCGCAGTCGAACAGATCAGCAAAGTCGGCCTTTTCTTCCACAATGTGGGCAGTGGGATTGAGCGAGCGCAGTCGCTTCATCTGGTCGGCAGCTTCCGCCAGATCGGTCTTCGTCACCACCAGCCGGTCGGCCATGGCGACCTGCTTCACCGCCTCCTCGTGTACATTCAACGTCGCTACGCCGTTTACAGCATCAACAGTGGTGATGACGCCATCTAGACGCAGTTTCTGGGATAGAGTTGGGTGCGCCATCAGCGCGTGCAGAACCGGTGCGGGGTCGGCGAGGCCCGTGGTCTCTATCACGATGCGGGCGGGCGCACCGGCGTCGAGATCGAGCAGACGCGTCAGCGTGTCCACAAGATCGGAACGGATGGTGCAACACAGGCACCCGTCTGAGAGTTCTACGATACCCTCGTCGACCTGCTCCACCAACAGATGGTCGATGCCTACATCGCCAAATTCATTGATGATGAAAGCCGTGTCCGCCAGCTTGCCGGACTTGATCAGCCGGTTCAGCAGCGTGGTCTTGCCGGAGCCCAAAAACCCCGTCAGCACCGAAACCGGGAGGGCGTTCATGATGCGGGACGGAAGGTGGGCACCGCGACAGGACGGTTCGTTGCTTCGATCACGCTGGTGATGGTCGCTGCCGGTTGTTCAACCGACGCAACCGGTGTGACATGTTCGGTTGTGCGAGTGTCGGTTCCCTCAACGAGCGTGAATTGCGGACGGAACGTTGGTGTGGTGACACGGGAAGCAGCGTAGGCAGCGGTTCGAGAATCCAGCAACCTCACCACGAGTGGCGAGCCCGATACCTTACGTTCCTGCAGCCAAGGGGAGTCGATCACCGCCTGCCCCGCACCCGGCTCGTAGCGGGCGGCGCGCGCCGCTTCCGAACACATCACACTGCGCATGTTGCGCGGGCCGGAGGGCACCCCGCCCTGCGGCTTCAGTTCGGCAAGCGGTGTCCCGCTATCCACCGGTTGGCGAAAGCCTTCCTCAATCAGCTTCGCCGCATCGACGGCACGGGATGTTTGTCCATCACGGCCCAGAACTACGGCAGCGATGCGACGTCCGGCTCGGGTCGCAGCACCGGCGAAATTGTAGCCAGACGCACAAACGAAACCCGTCTTGAACCCATCTGCCCCGCGAAACCGCTCCAGCAGCAAATTATAAGAATAGTAGACGCGCTTGATGATCTTACCGTTTTTCGTACGGCTAGGGGCCAGCAGGGAAGGTGTCGAGAGCATTTCCTTGTATTGCGGATATTGCTTGTGCAGCACCTGCAGCAGGATCGCCATGTCACGCGCCGTCGTCACCTGGCGGTGGTCGTGCAGCCCGTGGGGATTGATGAAATTGGACCCGGTCATACCGAGCCGTGCTGCTTCCGCGTTCATGGCCTGCGCGAAGGCTGGCACCGAGCCGGACACACTTTCCGCCAGCGCTATGGAAATGTCATTGGCCGATTTGATGAGCACCAACTTCAGCGCATCCTCCAGCCGCATCGTCGTGCCGCGACGATAGCCCATTTTTGATGGCGGTGCCTTGCGTGCATTGTCAGAGACGGTCACCGGATGGTCAGCTGTGAGCCGACCAGATTCGATGGCGCGAAACGCCACCAGCGCCGTCATGAGCTTCGTCAGCGACGCCGGATGCCACGGGTCGAAGGCCTGCTGTGACGACAGCACGCGACCGGAATCAAGATCGAGCGAAATATGCGGCACCGCCTGCGCTGGTGCAGCGAGGCAGAAGGTCAGAACGAGAGCGATGATCGGGCGCATGGCGTGGCTTTGGACTGCAAAAGCGGTGGCGTTTCCTTAAGGGGCCAAACCAGCATCGGAAAGAGCCGTTTTGAGGGCGACGGCCGCGGATACGATACTGTGATGCTCGTTGACGTGCTGAGGGCCCGCCTCCGACAGGCATTTCCGCCGCTCACCATCCTTCAAAAGCGCTTCGATTTCGGCAGCGTAGCTTTCTGTATTGCCAGCCGGCGTCAACACCCCTGTGCGCCCGTCTGCGACCACGAGAGGTGGCCCCATTTCATTGAATGCGAGCACGGGCAAACCCATCATCTGGGCTTCAAGATAGACCATGCCGATGGGCTCTTTCCAGCCGGGCCAGACGAAGAGAGAGGCGACGGCCATCTGCTCGAACACGGCCTCATGGGAGATCGCACCGGTGAACCTAACGCGGGCGCCAAATTTCGCGAACAGGCTTTCGATAGTCGCTCGCTCCGGCCCGTCACCCACCAGCACGCAGTGCCACGGCGTCTCCGGAAGCAGCGCCAGCGCCTCAGCCAGCATCTCGTAGTTCCGCAACTTTTTGCCAGGACGCATCTGGCCGACCGCGAGAAGGACAGGCGGTTCTTCCGGCAAAGACGGCGGCAGAACGTCCGGCACGTCAATGAAGGGGGGTAGCATTTTGATGCGTTCGTTGGACACGCCCAGCGATCTCAAATACTCAGCATCATCGCCCTTGAACGCTAGATGCAGGTCAGCTGCCTTCAATCCGACCTGCGCTTCAGTGCGCCAATGCGCCCACAGATCACCGCCATTTTCAAAGCCTTGCCCCGTCCGCGCCGCCTCTACCGTGACGAGCGGAATATCAAAGGCTTGCGCGACACGGGGTCCGATCCAATCCGGTGCCTTGCAATAGGGATGGTAAGTGATCCACGCATCAGGCCTTTGCGATGCATCTCGGTTTCGCCAATCGGCAACGATGCGGTCAGCTTCCGCAAGAGCATAAGCCATTCGTTCAGCTAAAATCTCCGCGGCAGGTCGTTTGGAATAGGCGATGAAGCGCGAGGCCAGTTCGACATCGTAGCCTGCCAGACCCAGTGCCTTCGCCAGATTGCCGGCGATCAACCGGTCGCCGGATGCGATTGGGTGATCAGGCGGTTTAATCGCCGCGTAGAAGGCAAGACGCGTCATACCCGCGCTGCCAGCCAGCGCTGCACCAATCGTGCCGAATTGGCTGCACCATTGAAATCAACGTCAAGCGACGGCTTCGGCAGAGCCGATGCCCGATCTACCGCCTCGCTTAACGCTTCCAACGTCAAACGCGATTGCGGCAGCGACACCGCAATACCCGCTCGCTCCAGCACAGCAGCTCGTAACGCCTGTTCCATCTGACCAGTTGTGTCGTGGGGTACGAAGACCGCGCGGCAACGCGAAGCGAGCACATCCATCGAAGTGTTATAGCCGCATTGCGAAATCGATAGCCGCGCCTTGGCCATCTGCCCGGCCAGACCATCGATTCGTTGGACAAGATGGGCATTGTCACCAGCCCGTTCTAGCAAACGCTCCAGCGTTAGTGGATCGGCCTCAGACCCCACGGAAATCAAGAAGGTGAGATTGGTTCGCCGCGTCGCCAATTCCAAAACCGTCTCCAGCAACTCGCCACCGAAAGCGCCGCCCCCTGCACTCGCTACAACATCCACGTCCATGCCCGAAAGTGAGACCTGATCGAGACCTTCCGGCACGACGAAGCCGGTGTAACCGAGCATACCGTCGATGGGGGCGGTCAGCGGAAAAGTCTCCTCCAGACGCACGAGTGTTGGGTCACTATGAACAAGCACACGATCGTATCGCGCCCGCAGAACATCGACCGTTTCCTGATCGCGACCCGGTTTCGTGCGCGGCTGCAGAATGTCGCGAACCGATGAGATGACGAGTGGCGGGCGCGGTTTCTCCGCCACAACATCCAACATCGCGCCGACTTCGTGGCGCACAAGACGGCGACCAAAGGGATAGGCTTCGGTCAAAACTGCATCAGGCTGAAGGTCTGCAATCGCTTCGAGCAGCGTATCGCCACGCCTTTCCATCCAGGCATCGCTCAGCGGCTTGCCTTCACCATCGAGCCACTCGCTATAGCTCGCATCGGCGGCGGCGATGGGAGGCAGGTAATGCACCTTCGCATTCCCCGGATCAAAACCCGAAACCGGTTTCCCGCCATAGATAATGTCCACCTCGAAACCGGCGGCGAGGAACGCCTTCGCCAGCCGTTGCGCGCGGAACACGTGGCCGACGCCGAGCAGGTGCAGAAAGTAGAACAGCAGACGCGGGCGCTCAGCCATCGGCGCCGAATAACTCGAGCAGCTGATCGATCTCTTTCGCCGCATCAAACTCGTTGTGCACCCGCGTTTCGCCAGCTTGCCCCATGGCTCTACGACGGTCAGGATCGCGCGCCAGACCGTCGATTGCATCTGCCAATTGCGTCACATCGTCAGGCGGCACGAGGACCCCATTTGTTCCATCGACGATGAGTTCCGGGATACCGGAGATAGGCGTTGAGATGACCGGCATGCGCTGGCTTTGTGCTTCCACAATGACATTGGGCAAACCGTCCCTGTCACCGTCAGCGGCGATACGACAGGGCAGAATGAACATGTCGCTGCTACGATAGGCGGCCAGGACATCAGCCTGCGCCTGCGCGCCCGCGAAATGGCATTTGTCGAAAATACCCAATTGTTCCGCCTGCGCCTTTAGCTCCGCCAGCAACGGACCACCCGCGATATGCGTCCAGCGCCAGTGTAGATCGTCGGGCAGTTGCGCCAGTGCATCCAGCAACGTGTCGAGGCCCTTTTTCTCCACCGCGCGCCCGACGCTTAAAAACCGCACGGGATCGGACGCATCAGAGCCATCGCGCTTGGAGGATGGCTGTTCGTTCGGCGCAAAGCGCGACAGATCGAGACCGTGATAGGCGAGATGAACATTGTCGCCCTCCGCCAGACTTTTCAGATGCGTCGCACCGCCGCCAGTGCAGGTGACCGTCCATCGCGCGTGGTCCAGCTTTTCAGACAGCTCCCAATCGGGCGAGGTCCAGATATCCTTTGCATGGGCGGAGATGGAAAATGGCATGCCGCGCATGGTGGCGGCATAGCGCGTCACGGAGCCAGGCGTATGGATAAAATGCCCATAGAACCAGCTGGCGTCGTCCGTCACTTCGGATGCCGCCACCATGGCCTGCACGAAGCGGCGCACCCGGTTACGGGTCAGGTCACGCCACAGGTCACGAAGCCAGATGTTGCGCGCCGCGCGGTAGCCCGGCAGCCGCCGCGCCCTTCGCCATCCGGCAAAGCAACGCCGCCATTCGTCATGAACGTATTCCGGCAAGTAGAGCAACGGCGCGGTGATTTCGTGATGCACAGGATGGCGCTTCGTGTCCGTCGGATGCCGCAGTGACACCAGTTGAAGTTTCAGCCCTGCCTTTTGCAAGTTGAGAATTTCCTGCGCGATGAAGGTCTCAGACAGGCGAGGGTAACCTTTCAAGAAAATGGCGAGTGTTCCCTTCATCGTGGCGCACCGGAGAGCAATTCTTCAACGCGCTTACAAACCGCATCCAAGCCTCCGAGATCGACATCCCCATCGGCCTGCGATGGTTTGGGCGCGTGAGGCAAAGCGTGCAGCGCGCGCGCCATCTCCGCGGCATCCTGTGCTGTGTCCGCGTCGATCACCTGCGCGAACCCAAGCTCCGCTGCTCGCGAGGCCCGGATGAATTGCTCCTGGCGCGGATGCGTGCGCGGAACAAAGAGCGTCGGTTTGTCGAAGGACAGGATCTCGCAAAAGGTGTTGTAGCCGCACATGCCCACGACAGCTGACACCCGCTGCAGAATGGCCTCCATTGTGTTGTCGAAATCAAGGACGTCGATATTGGGCAGCTGCGCGGCGCGGGCGTGGATGGCGTCACGCTGTTCGGCCGCCATGAATGGGCCGCAGATCAATAGCATCGGTGTCATCAGCGTCGCATCATGTTCGCAGGCGGCGAGCACCATGGACATGACATCGGCGCCATCACCACCACCACCTGCGGTAACGAGTATCGTGTCGGGCGCGATCTCCACCGGCAGGGCCTTCTCCGTCGCGGGCATGTCTCGTTGCAGGAAGCCGGTGTAGGTCAACCGGTCGGTTACCGTTTGCGGTACGTGCAACCCACTCAGCGGATTGTAAAAATCAGCTGGGCCATAGATCCAGATGTCATCGTAAAGCGTGGCGATCTTCTCCATGACCTCCTTTTTGCGCCATTCTTCTTCCAGCAGATGCGGCGCGTCCATCACGTCACGCAAACCAAGGACGGTCTTGCAGCCACGCTTCTGCACGCGTCGAAGCGTCGCTTCGATTTCCCCCTTCAAACCCATCGGCTCCTTGTCGACGATGAACAGATCAGGATCGAAGATCTTCGCCGTTTTGCCGATCAGGCTCTCGCGCATCTCCAGTGTGTCCGCGATGTCGATATGATCAGAGACAGACGTGTATTCGCCAGAATAGAGCTTGATGACACTCGGGATTTTCACGAAGTCCACCCGTGCCTTAAAATCAAACGCACCCGCGATCTGAGAGCCGGAAAGGATGAGAATATTCAGTCCCTTGAAGCGCTCCACCAACGCATGGGCGATCGCGCGGCTGCGGCGCAAATGGCCAAGGCCGAACGTGTCATGGCTGTACATGAGGATGCGCGCGTCATCGAGCCGTTTCATATGAGGGAGCCGTCGCGCCTTGCACCGTCTTCGGGGAGCGGCAGCCTAGCGGACGACCAAATGTCGCTCAAGCCGTTCCAATAGAAACGGAATTCAATTTAACCCAGTTAGCGCAGACTGAAATTTTAACGTTCTTTCGCGATGTTGCATACCGGACTGCTTGCAGGAGGCGGGCCGATGTAAATGTGGTTCAGGGCGTAGGACACAACAAATGGCTCAAGGGGTCAGGGCAGAGAAAGCCGACAAACAGGCGATCTATCGCACATTCGTGCGCGCAGTTTTTCAGGATTATCGCCTTAACATGGTCGGAGTACCGGCCACCTCAATGGCAGTTTTGCTGACGGCCTATGCCGCAGCCTCGCCTGCCCTTTACGCAGTGGCTGCGATGATGTTCGTGGTCGGTGTCGGTCGTTATGTCATGGGGAAGCGCTTTGAAGCGGCGCGCGAAGACATGGGCCGCGACACTTGGGCCTATCGGCGCTGGGAACTGCACCACACCATCCTTGCAACCTTCTACGCAGCGCTGTTCGGTGCCTGGTGTACAGTGGCCACCTATACCGGCGACCAATTTGCTCTTTTCACGTCCTTTACCGTCACCTTTGCCAATCTAATCGGTGTGAGCGGGCGTGCGTTCCCGATCAAGCGTCTGGTCAATGGACAAGCCATTGCCGCCAGCGTGCCGGTTATCGGCTGTCTGGTCTGGATCGGCGGCATGTATACGTGGCTTGCGATCCTATTATCGCCGTATCTGATCAGCGTAATGCTGCTGGCCCAGCGGCAAAGAGGCAATCTGTTGGAAAATGTGATCCAGCGGCAAACCGCGCAGGCGCTGGCCACACGGATCCACAGTGCGTTGGAAAACATCCCCCAGGGTATGTGCATGTTCGATGCCGATGGCACGTTGCAGGTGGTCAACGAACATATCGCGCGTTTCCTGGGAACGACGCAGGAAGAACTTCTGGGCAGATCGCTGCAGGAAGTCTCCATGCGTTTTCAGACGAACTTCAATCTGGAACGGGACACGTTCGACCGCTTCGACGCATGGGTCGAAAGCGGTGCGCGTTCTAGCTTTTCCGCCACATTTACGGTGGACCTCAAGACCACCCGTTCGCTGCGCATGAAGGCCTTACGCGTTGATACCGGTGGAGTCGTTATCACGATGGACGACGTAACGGATGAAATTCGCGCCGCGCGTCAAATCGACTATATGAAGCGCTTCGACGCTCTGACTGGCCTGATGAACCGAAATGAGGTCCCCAATCACATCACAGCCGAATTGAACCATGCGATCGGCGGGCAGCAGGTCGCAGTGATGCTTTTGAACATCAACCGCTTCAAAGAGTTGAACGATCTTCATGGCATGCGGATCGGTGATGATCTTGTGTGCGCTTTCGCTGAAAAACTGGAGGAGATTGTCGGTCCCCGTGGCCAATGCGCCCGTTTTGGCGGAGACGAATTCGTGGTGGTTCTGCGCGCTCCCCGTTGCACCGATCTTGCCCACCACATTGCCGACCTGATGAGCGATGCCACAGACCTGCCCTGGATCGTGGGGCCGACAAAGCAGAAACTTGATGTCGGCTGCTCCATCGGGGTCACGATCTCCGAAGAGCCCAACCACCGCATGACGGGCTATTGCGAAACACTCCTTACAGAGGCCGCCGTTGCGCTTGCGGTCGCCCGCCGCAGCTCGGATTGCAGCTGGCAGGTCTTCAACCACCAGATGCGCCAAGATATGTATAACCAGCTCAAACTGCAGGAAGACCTGCGCTCTGCGCTGGAAAACGAGGAACTGGAGCCGTTCTTCCAACCTCTGGTCTCCACCGCCACGGGTCAGGTGACCACCTGCGAGGCACTGTTGCGCTGGCGCCGCGCGAATGGCGATCTGGTGCCGCCGGGTATCTTTATCCCAGTGGCGGAGGAAATGGGTCTTATCGGTCCCATCGGCGATTTTATCATCGCAAGGAGTTGCGAGATATGCGCGACATGGCCCGACAACATCCGTGTGGCGGTAAACCTGTCACCGCTCCAATTCCGTCGCGGCAATCTTCTACAGGTCGTGGACGATGCTTTGAGCCAGTCTGGCCTTGCACCAGATCGGCTGGAACTGGAAATCACCGAGAGCCTGATGCTCAACGATGTCGACGCCACCATCGGCGTTCTCAACTCTTTAAAGGAACGTGGCGTCCGGATCTCTCTCGACGATTTCGGCACGGGCTACTCAAGCCTAAGCTACATGAACCGTCTGCCACTAGATAAGGTAAAGATCGACCGTTCCTTCGTGGTCAATCTCCAGACCGACGAAAAATCGGTGTCGATGGTGCAAGCTGTGACCTCTCTGTCGCAACGTCTCGGACTGAAGGTCGTCGTGGAAGGGATTGAAACCGACGAGCAACTTGCCCTGCTTTTGGCAAAGGCTCCTGTCGATGAAATTCAGGGTTACTATTTCGCACGCCCGGACGATGCCGCTGCGACATCCGAACAGTTGTCCTCTGGTTCGGCTTCCCGCGGTGACATGATGCGAAGGATGAAGATCGCCAAGAACAACAGTAAACTTGTCGCAGCATGACTGTTGCGCATTAACCCTACTAAGACAGGAAAGGCGGTATAAAACACTGCGGACTTTACCCGGGTAAAACTACAGTTAATAATTCCTTATCGGAGAAATCCGGTCAGTTGGCGGCATCTGTAACAGGGGTTGTCACGAGGGGCGAACTGTAACCGGGAATGTCTGCCAATGTACCAGTCGACTTCCAGCAAATCTCCACCGATGTTAGCGCAAAGCGGAAGGGAGCGCCGGTCGCTCGCCCAACGCATTGCGGACTTGGACCACCGGGTCGAATACCGTCGCATGGTCGACGCTGAAGACCGTGAAGCGGTGCTTCAACTGCGCAAACGTGCCTACAGCCGTCATTCCGGCGACACGAATGCATTCGTCGAGCGCTTCATGGATTCGCCCGATGAAAAAAACGCGGTCACGGTGGGCCTCTTTCTCGACAGGGTTTTGGTGGGAGCGTGCAAAGTTTCCATCATCAATTCCGCCTATCCAGAAAGCCAATGGGGCACGTTCTTTCCTCTGGAGATGAAACGGTTGCTCAGCAGCGGCAAGACGCTGATTGATCCGGCCCGGCTAGTGGCCGACCTTAATGTTGCCGATGAATGCCCGGAGTTGCCGTTTCTGATGATGCGCATTCCTGTAGCCGCCTGTCAGCATTTTCCTGCCGATGAATGCCTGTCGATCGTGCGCCGATCCCATGCGCCCTTCTACCGGCGCATGTTCCGCGCGAAGCCCTTGGCACCGCCGAAGCTTTACGAGCCGCTGGACGTCGAACTGGTTATAGCCACCTGTACGATCCGCGAGGTCTGGGACGAGGTGCTGACCCGCAACCCGTTTTGGCGCGTAAACCCGGTCGAACTGCGCCGCATGTTTGGCCCCGTCTCCGACATGCCCGCCTTCGCCGATTTCGACCGCACCGTGCCCAATGTTCACCTGATTGAAAAAGGCGACGCGATAGCCGCAACGAACGATTGGAAGCCCGCGGAAAAGATTGCCTGACTTCAGAGCAACGCTGACAAGCGGTCGGCTAGGTTCAGTTCAACGCTAAGCTAACGCTCCAGCTGTTAACCGACCCGGTTCACCGTGTCGGCAGCAATCGATCCAGATATTCGAGTTCGAGGCTCGGACGGAACTGCTCACCCAAACGCTCGCGAATGGCTTCGAGGATTTCGCGCGCCCGTTGAGCATCAATTTCATCCGGGACCTGCGTTTCGTCACCCAGTTGCGGACCGCGGCTGCGACTCTGACGGCCTAATGGGTCGCGCTCGCCCCGTGTCTGCTGGCCGTGCTGACCTCGCTCACCGCGACGGCCCTGCTCGCCAGCTTGATTTTGCATATTTTGCATCATCTGCTGGGCGCCTTCACGCATAGCCTGCAGCGCACGACCTTGCTGGCCAGTGGCTTCACCGGTCTGGCCCTGCCCCAGCTGTCCTTCCGCTTGGCCCATAGCTTCACCGGCCTCACCCAACTGCCCGGGATCGAGACCCTGTTCGCGCAGCGCCTGCATCGTCTCTTCCAGCTGCTGCTGCAACTCGCCCTGACGGCGGCGCAGTTCCTCCAAGGCCTCGGCCAGTTCCTCGGCGGTCATAGGGCGTTGGCCCTGGCCTTGTTCGCCCTGCTGCCCCGGTTGCTGCTGCCCCTGCTGTTGTTGGCCTTGCTGTTGCTGGCCTTGCTGCTGTTGTTGTCCTTGCTGGCCCTGTTGGCGTTGTTGCTGCTGCTGGCGCTGCATCTGAAACGTTTCGTCCATCAACTGCTGCTGCTGGCGCATCATATCGGAGAGGCGGTTCATCTGCTCGCTGAATTCGTCCTGCCCCTGCTGTTGTTGCTGTTGGCCGGGCTGCGCGGTCTGCAGATTGTTCATCATGCGCTGCAATTCTTCGAGCAATTGACGTGCCGCATCGCGAGAGCCAGATTTCGCAAGATCCTCGATCTGCTGCATCATGCGCTCCAAATCTTGCTGGCGCAGAACCTGGGTGTTCGGGTCCATCGGCATGGCCTGCTGGTTCTGCTGCTGGCGCTGCATCTGCTCCGCCATCTGTTGCATGAATTCCGACATGGCCTGCCGTAACTCGTCCATCAGCCGCTCGATTTCCTCGTCCGACACGCCGTTTTCCAGCGCCTCGGCCAACCGCTCCTGCGCGTCCCGCAGGCGGCGTTCAGCAGCGGACAGATCACCATCCTCCACCTTCAAGGCGATTTCCCACAGCAAATCCATAGCTTCGCGAAGCTGCTTGTCGCCCTCTTCGATATCGTCGGTGCGAGCGCGAGCGATCATTTTCTGCGCCACGCGCAGGCTGGTGTAGATACCAACGTCTGGCAGGAAAATGTCTGGGCGCGTCTCGGTTATGATGCCGAGCATACGCGCGACACGACGCGACGTGTTCGCATCCAGCGCCAGACGACGGCGTTCGAAGACAATGGCTTTGGCCAGCGGCTTGACAAACACGCGCTCCGGCAAAGTCGTGCGAAGCGTTCCGCTGACACCAGTTTGCCCAGCCTGATCGGTTGCTTCCAGCGTTAGGTCGATTTCGGCACCGGCCCATGGATGGGCGGTGAGATCACGGCTGATCTTGGCAACGCCGTCTTTGGCGTTGCGGCGCGGCAGGCCGAGCGCAATTTCCGGCGCTTCCACCAGCGGGCGCGGCTCGCGACCAGCTGTCATTTGCTCTGGCGGTAGCGCCTGCTCAACGATCGCGCGAGCGGATACGACGCCGTAATCATCGGTGACGCGATACGTGAGTTCCAGCGCGCCGCGGGTGGCCGTGGACGGTTGTTCCTCGAAAGCGATCGTCGGGTTTTCGTCGGCGATCACCTCGAATTGCCAATTGGCTACGATCTCCTCGCCGGATTTCAGCTCTACCGCGCCTTCATGCTCCAGCATTGCTTTGTAGGTTGTGCTGGCGGCGTTCGTGGCTTCGGTCTCGGCATCCGGGTCGACCAGAATCCCACCGACGGTGACGCTCGGTTGGCCGATGCCGAGCACGCGAATCACCAACTCGCTGCCTTCAGGGACACGGGCAGCCAAACGCCCTTCTTCGCTGGACCCGGCACGGGTCAGCGTGATGGGAGGGCGGTTAGTGTAGGCTGGTGGCGTGACCCAAGCGTCCACGCGCCCGGTTGCAGCTTCCGCGACAACGGTATGACTGCGGAAGGCATCGCCGATGCGCGTGCCCCACTGCCCCCAACCGGCGGCTGCGCCTATGAAGAGAAGCAAAACAGCGACCGCACGGAGCGCGTAGGGATCGCGGGAGGCCACCTGTGGATCGGGCTTGCCGGAGCGTAGCGGCCCAAGTTGTGCGGCGGCCCGACGGCGGTGTTCCGTCCAGAGCGCGCGGCTAAACGCATCATCTTCGCTGCCCATATCGGCGCGGTTGTCCGCCTGCGCAGTGACGGGGCGATGGTTCATCGCCGAGACACGCTCGATGCGCGCGTCGATTTCGTTCGATGTCGGGAAAAGTTTGAGGCCACGCAACGGCAGTAACGTCCAAACAGCAGCAGCGGCGAAACCGGCAAGCGCCAGATAGCGCCAAGCATCCCCCATCATCGACCAGATGCCGAACAGCGACACGGCGATGAACAGAACCACCACCATCGCGAAGGGCATGAGCGCAGGCCAGAGCCGCTCCCACACAAGCGCGGCTCTGCCTGCACGGCGAGCGCGTTCCAGGCGGCTTTGGTCGACCTGTTGAAGGCCCTCATCGGTGATTGCGGATAGTTTGGTCATTACGTCACTGTATCAGCAAATGCGGCGTTGACGAGATGGCAGGCACTTTCCTGCGCGCAACTGCCGCGTCAGCCCCCTCCGGCGACGTTCACAACGTGGTGAAATGCGCATCGCCGGATGCACGAAATATCAAGACTGCGGGCGCAGCTTTCAGCCATGAGCCAAGTCGATTCTTCTCCATCGCAGCAGTCTGACCTACTGGTCTGCGCCGCACCCTGTCAGCAAAAGGCGCATCGACGCTGGTTGAATTGGATGAGAACCGAAAAGCGCGTGGCCGCCCGTACACTGGAAGCCTATGACCGCGATCTTCAGCAATTCTGCCATTTCTTAACCGACTATCACGGTCGCCCAGCGGAACTGACCGATTTCGCCGACCTGCGGCCAGTCACCCTGCGCGCCTTCATGGCGCAACGTCGCAACAGCGGAGCAGGTCCGCGCACACTGGCGCGCGGTCTAGCCGGCATCGGCTCTTACATTCGCCATCTGGAGCGGCAGGGCCTGGCGTCATCAGCGGGCATCACCGCAATGCGCGCCCCCCGCCAGCCGCACACCCTGCCCAAACCGGTGCGCGCCGACCAAGCCATGCGACTGACCAATACAACAGAGCAGTTGCACGACGAACCGTGGATCAACGCCCGCGATGCCGCGCTCATGACACTTCTCTATGGCTGCGGATTGCGGCTTGGCGAAGCGTTAGCGCTCACACCCGCTGATCTAGGAATGACCAACATGGCGAAGCCCACGGTCACCACCGACACGCTGCGGATCACCGGCAAAGGCGGCAAAACGCGGCTGGTTCCAATGATCTCCGTCGTCGGGGACGCTATCGCTGCCTATCTGCGCCTCTGCCCACACGTTGTTGAAGCGGGTGCTCCGATCTTTCGGGGCATGCGCGGCGGGCCG
>JBCCRF010000015.1:0-18433 GCA_039208305.1 Pseudomonadota bacterium | reverse complement strand
GTGGTTAGCGCTGGCGCCTGACCACTGCACCTTTTCTGTTTGTCCGTCCTCGCTCCGCTGCGCGGCGTGGTGGGGGATTAAATCTGGTCCGCTTGTTCGTTAGATAGCGACAAAAAAGGCCCGCGCGAGCGGGCCTTTTTCATGTCTGCATTGATGCGCCGAACTAAAGGCGGCAACGGCGGTATCGCCCGCTGTAAGCGAGAAACATACCGGTGCGCGGGTTGTAGCTGCGATACTTTGCGGCGCAGCGCGCGTGACGACTGCTGCCATAGTAGCGGCGCGGCGCAACGTAACGCGGGCGCTCGACATATACCCTGCGGTAGCGACGCGGAGCATAATAGCGCGGCTTACGGTAGTAGCGACGGTGCCCATAGTAGCGGCGATGACCATAATACCGGCCGCGGTAATGGCGCTTGCGATATGAGCGGTCTGCAATGACGGCACCGGCCACTGCGCCGAGGAAAATGCCAGCAGCGATGCGCCGTTCGCGCTTGCCGGCTTCGGCTTTCGGCGCAATCGTCGTCGCACCGACGGTGAAAGCGGCAATGGCCGCGATCGCCAGGGTGAAAAATCGTGTCATGGGGTCCTCCTTGAATGTGCAACCGTCACCAACTTGGCCCGGTCCTGCTTCTCTCAAGGTGCTGCCAGCCGCATCACCAGCCTACGCGCCTTACTTCAGCGCAATCCTGCGCTAGCCATAGCGTTCCATAACGAAACGTTAATTGTAAGGGCAAATTTGTGACACGTTGGTCGAACGCGTGTAATGGCTGTCGCCATGAGCCTGCGCATCGCTACCTTTAACGCCGAGAACCTGATGGCCCGGTTCGACTTCTCCGGCTGGAAGCGGGAGGCACGGCGAGATCGTTCGTTGACCTTGCGAGACATTGAAACCGAGGCCCAATTTCGTGCACTGGAGCGGGCGAGGGTGGTCTCTCACGAAGATGATGCACGCCAGATGACCGCTCTTGCGATTGCCGATTGCCGTGCCGACATCGTCTGCTTTCAAGAAGTGGAAGATCTCGACACGCTTGAAGCTTTCGAGCGCAACTATCTGCTGCCGATGACTGGGCTCAGTTACCCGCAGAAGGAATGGCGGCTGGGCAATGATGGGCGCGGTATCGATGTCGCGCTGATGGCGAGAGAAACCACTGCCGGTGGTGAGCCGATCGAGCTCCGTTCGATCCAGAGCCATGCCGCGCGCACGATGGACGATCTCGGCGTGTTGACGCCGAAGCTGATCGAGATGGGGTTTCAGCCAGACACGCGCCTTTTTCGCCGGGACTGTCTTGAGGTGAATATAAAAGTCGGCGGCAAGCATGTCACCGTCTTCGTCGCTCACTTCAAGTCGATGGGTGCGCCGCGCGACGGGCTGACGGGACGGGACTACACGATGCCGGTTCGCCAAGCTGAAGCTGCAGGCGTGCGCCGCATCGTCGAAGAGCGCTTCGGTGCGGAGCGTTGCGCCGACATGCGCTGGATGATTTGCGGAGATTTGAACGACTACCCGGCACGCCTCGCCATCAATGGCGACAAGGCGAGCGGTTACGGCTTCGACTGGATCGAGGAGCAGACCCACGGCAGCGTTGATTTGCTGAACGATGGTTTCTCCGACAATCTCGTAGACCGCCGACCGCAGGATGATCGTTGGACGCTGTTCTACGCTAACGGGCGTTCATCATCCGCCCGTCAGCCGGAGGATCGCCCCATACGACATCTTGTGCAGCTGGATTACATTCTGGCGTCACCGCGACTGGCACAGGGCAATCTGAAGGCCGTGCCGGAGATCATTCGCAATGGACAACCGTATCGGACTGTGTTTCCGCCGGGACAAGACGTGCCACGGTATCCACGAACTGGTTGGGACCGGCCAAAAGCATCGGATCACTGTCCTGTCGTGGTCGAACTTGAGATAGTCTGATCCGTCGATGCAAACCACGAGGCAATTTCCATGAACGACAATCAAGGCCGTCGATTCGCGATCTACGATGTGTTTTCATCCGAACCGATGGGCGGAAATCAGCTTGGCGTCGTTTTCGACAGTCATGGCCTAGACACGGACAAGATGCAGGCGATCGCCAAAGAATTCGGCTTCTCCGAAACCGTCTTCCTTTCGCAAGCGGAGGACGTGGCGCATTCGGCGAAGGTACGCATTTTTACGCCTGCGCGTGAGCTGCCTTTCGCAGGGCATCCGACTGTTGGTGCGGCCATTGCGGTCGCGCGGGAGCGGGGCATGGAGGAAATCGGGCAGGGCATCGTGGTGTTGGAAGAAAACGTTGGCCCCGTGCGCTGCGGTGTTCGGTTCGATGACGTTGGCGCTTACGCGCAGTTCGATGTGCCCGTGTTGGCCACGTCTTCCGGCCACGGTCCAGACAAAGACGCTGTCGCCGCCGCGCTGTCTATCGATCCCCATGAAGTGGGCTTCGAAAACCACGAGACGAGCGAATTCAACGGCGGCTTGCCCTACGAATTCGTTCCGGTGCGTGATCGCGGCGTGCTGGACCGCGTGAAGCTGATACCGGAACTGTGGTCGAAACTGACGGCCTATCCCGATCATGACGGCGTCTACGTATACTGTCGCGATACGGTGAACCATGACAGCAACTTTCAGGCGCGCATGTTCGCCCCTGGCAGCGGTATCGTCGAGGACGCGGCGACTGGGTCTGCCGTTTCGTCCTTTGCCGGGGTCATCATGAAATATGACCGTCCGCGCGATGGCTCGCAGGTGTTCATTGTTGAACAAGGGTTTCAGATGGGCCGACCGTCGATCATCCGGCTGGAGATCGATGTGGAGAACCGGGAGATGACCGGTGCGCGCATCGGTGGCTACGCGGTGCGTTTCGGCGGCGGTGTGCTGGAGGTCTGATGTGCTGAGGCACGCCCTCACCTGCGTTCTGGCAGTCGGCATTGCACTAACGACCGCTCCCTCGCAGAGCGATGAGCGGCTGGAGAGCGGCGATGGCTTCATGGCGGTCGACGAGGCTGAAGCGCAGCTTGGGCAGTTGCTGTTCTACGACCGAGTGCTCTCCGGCACGTACCGCGTTTCTTGCGCCACCTGCCACAATCACGACCGCGCTTCATCGAACGGCTTTGCCGCACCTCTTGCAGGGGACGATCTCGCAGTCGGCGGCCTACCGGTCTACGACGCGCTGAAACCATCCGCCAAGCATGCACCGACCCTGTTCAATCTGGGCTACAGCGAGTTCGATGTTCTGTTCTTCGACGGTCGTATCGAGCGTATGAAAGATGGAACTATCGCATCACCGGCCGGTGATGATCTGCCTGCCGGTCTACGTGATCCGCTGGCGGCGCAATCGCTGTTCCCCGCTATCACGGCTGACGAACTGGTAGGCAGCGCGGACAGCGACATTCGCGATGCTGCGCAGAGGGGCCACACGGCAATTTGGGAAGCATTGCTTGCGCGGCTCCGCGACCTTCCGGAGTACGAAAAGCCGTTTCGGGCCGCATTTCCAGACTTGAAGAGCATGGATGATGTGAGGATTCATCACGTCGGAAACGCCATCGGGACCTTCGTCGCTAATGAATGGCGCGCCGATCAATCGCCCTATGACCGCTGGCTCACCGGTGATGTCGATGCGCTGACGCTTTCACAGAAGCGTGGAAAAGCCTTATTCGACGGCAAAGCGCAGTGCGCCAGCTGCCATTCCGGACGCTTTCAGACCGATCACGATTTCCATAACAGCGCTTCGCCGCCATGGCGGTTTGACCAGCCGCTGGACGACACGGACTTCCACCGTGATCGAAGCGATGTCACGGGGCATGCCATCGACAGGCATCGACGCCGTACGATGTCGCTGCGCAATATCACCGCAACCGCGCCCTACGGATTTGCCGGAAGCCACCAGGATTTGTGGGCTTTCATTGAGCACCACATCGCGCCCGCTGAACAGATGCGCGAATGGTTGGCCGAACGCGGTGAAGGCAATGCTGCGCTCGCCATCGCAATGGAAATACTGTCAAGCCATGACATGCCAGCGGTTCAACTAACCGTCTCAGAGATTGACGATCTGCTGGCCTTTCTTGAGAGTCTCACGGACGAAAGGAGCCTCTCCGGTCGTCTCGGCAAACCGTCCGAGGTACCGAGCAACCTCGCATTGGATTGAAGGTCATGAACCAATACGCTGCCATTGAAGCCGCGAGTGAAACGGCACCCATCGCCGATTTTCGCAGCGACACGGTTACCCGGCCATCCAGTGCCATGCGTCAAGCCATGGCCGATGCGGAGGTCGGGGACGACGTTTATGGCGATGACCCGACGGTCAGCGCGCTGGAGGAAAAGGCTGCCAACCTGCTCGGCAAGGAAGCGGGTCTGTTCGTCGCCTCGGGCACGCAATCTAATCTTGCAGCGCTCTTGGCTCATTGCGGCAGGGGCGAAGAATATATCGGTGGCGTCGGCTATCACATCGCGAAATACGAGGCGGGCGGTGCCGCAGTGCTGGGCGGTATTTCGCCCCGCCATCTGATGCCGCAGGCCAATGGCGCACTCGATCCCGAACAGGTGCAGGATGCGATCAATCCTGATGATTCACACTTCGCCATCTCGCGGCTGGTTTGTGTGGAGAATACGTTCAACGGGAAGGTGGTGAACCAAGGTCAAATCGAAGAGGTGGCTGCGATCGCACACGAACATGACCTGTCGGTGCATCTCGATGGTGCTCGGTTGATGAACGCCGTGGTCGCCTCGAACCGGTCTGCGGCTGAATTGGTGGAGTGTGTCGACACCGTGTCACTGTGCCTTTCAAAGGGACTGGGCGCGCCGGTGGGTTCGGTGCTGTGCGGGTCGGTCGACTTCATCAAGAAAGCGCGGCGGGCGCGGAAGATGCTTGGAGGCGGTTTACGGCAGTCTGGCGTGCTGGCTGCCTGCGGTCTTTACGCGCTTGAACACAATACTCATCGCCTCGCTGATGATCATGTCAGAGCCAAAGCGCTGGCCAAGCGTTTGGCGGATGTGGATGGATTAGAGATCGATCCGCTAACAGTCGAGACCAATATGGTGTGGCTGAATGTTCCGGCTGAGCGCAGCGTGCCGCTTTCAGCGCATATGCGGGTGAGGGGACTGGTCATTGCCGAACCGTCGGGACGAGATCGCACGATGCGGATCGTCTGCCATCTCGATATCGATGATGATCATATCGACAGGCTGGTCGATGGGTTTGCAAGCTGGCTGACCAGGTCATGAGTGCGCCGGTCGCTCTCATAACCGGCGCGGCGCGTGGCATCGGTCTCGCGACCGCCAAGCTGTTGCTGGAAGATCGCTATCGCGTCGTCCTGCTGGACCGCGATGGTGATGAATTGAAGGCGGTGGTCGAAACTCTCGAGGGTGAGGTTTTCGCGGAGACCTTTGATGTTTCTGACCCAGATGCTGTCGCCGCGCTGGCGGTCCGGATAGAAGCGCAATTTGGCGCGCTCTCCGTGCTTGTGAACAATGCCGGGGTGGCCGATTTCGGCCCTATCGAAGAGACCGATTTTGCCCGCTGGCGGCGGGTGATGGAGACGAATCTCGACGGCGTTTTCCTGATGACTCAGGCGATGACGACGCTGCTTGCGAAAGGCGTGGATGAATTTGGCAATGCGTCGATCGTCAATATCGCCTCAATTTCCGGTCTCCGCGCGAGCACGCTGCGTGTCGCTTACGGCACGTCGAAAGCGGCGGTCATTCAACTGACGCTGCAGCAGGCGGCGGAGTTGGGCGAGAAAGGCATTCGCGCTAATTGTATCGCGCCGGGACCGGTAAACACCAAATTGGCGCTGGCCGTGCATAGCGACGAAATCCGTGCTGCTTATCACGATGCTATTCCGCTCAACCGCTATGGTTCCGAGATGGAAATCGCCGAAGGCATACGTTTTCTCACCAGCCCGAAGGCAAGCTACATCACCGGGCAGACGCTGGCCGTTGATGGCGGTTTCAAGGCGGTGGGCATCGGCCTGCCTGCGTTGCGCGACTAACGGACCTCGTCTGCATCCTGAGTATCTTCTTCAAAATCGAACTGAATCGGTAGCGGCCTGTTCACCTTAACCGAAGGTTAAGCAGGATCGCGGATCATTTGCTTGCACGTTTCAGTGCTGCGTACGGAGCGTTCTCATGAGTGTCCTTCTTGCCCTTCTTCTCGGCGGTGCCGTCGAAGTTGCGCAGATCTCTGATATCGAACCGCTAGACCCAATGACAACCGGTGGCACCATCACGGAACAGGCGCAGCGGGATTGGGAAGAGCGGCGCGAGGCTTACAAGCTTTGCAAGGAGTGCATCGCGGAGCAGGCGTTCCCTGAAGGCGATTTGCCCGAAGACTAAGCTCAGTGACCGCCCATCACGCCTGTGCGGACTTCATAGTCTACCGGTAGACCGTATTCCGGGTCATCGTCCCCCTGAACGACCAACTGCCCGGCTTTGTTCAGTAGCTGGCGGCAATCGCGCGACAGGTGGCGCAGCTGCAACGTTTTGCCTTGCGCCTCGTATTTCGTTGCCAGCGCTTCGATGGCTTGTAGTGCGGATTGGTCCACCACGCGGCTGTTCATGAAATCGACGATAACGAGGGACGGGTCTTCGGCGGGCGAAAAAAGTTCTGCGAAGCCATCGGTGGAACCGAAGAAAAGCGGGCCGTCGATGGCGTAGACTTTGGCGCCCTCGGTCGTTGTGTGGGCCTTCGCGTGAATGCGGGTGGCATTGTTCCAAGCGTATGCCAGGGCAGAGACTATGACGCCCACCACCACCGCGATGGCGAGGTCGGTGAGCACGGTCACGACCGTGACCAACACGATGACCAGCGCGTCTGTCATCGGAACCTTGCCGAACAATTTGAGACTGTTCCACGCGAAGGTGCCGATGACGACCATGAACATGACACCCACAAGCGCAGCCAACGGAATTTGCTCGATCAGTGGTGACGCAACCAAGATGAAGGTGAGGAGGAAGAGGGCAGCGGAGATACCCGAAAGCCGCGTGCGGCCACCGGACTTCACGTTGATCATGGACTGGCCGATCATGGCACAGCCGCCCATGCCGCCAAAAAATCCTGTGACCGTGTTGGCTGCACCCTGCGCCAGACATTCCTGCGAAGAGCCGCCGCTCTTTCCGGTGATCTCACCGACCAGGTTCAGCGTCAGCAGACTTTCGATGAGACCGATGGCGGCGAGAATCAGCGCGTAGGGGAAGATGATTTCCAGCGTTTCCCACGTCAGTGGAACGGTTGGGATGTGGAAGGTCGGCAGGCCGCCTTTGATGCTGGCTAGATCACCCACGCGCGGCACATCGATTCCGAAGGCCAGAACGATGGCTGCCGTGATTGCGATACCAGCAAGCGGTGCGGGGACGGCGGTGGTAAGGCGCGGAATGAAGTAGATGATCGCCATTGTGACCGCGACCAGCGCCAGCATCAGCACGAGCGTCATTCCCGACATCCACTCTTTCGCGCCGTCAGCGCCAGTCACCTGAAACTGTGTCAGCTGGGCAAGGAAGATGACGATTGCCAGACCATTGACGAAGCCCAGCATGACGGGATGGGGAACGAGGCGAATGAATTTTCCGAGCCTGAAAATGCCAGCAAGGATTTGCAGAATGCCCATCAGGACGACGGTAGCGAACAGGTACTCGACACCATGTTGAGCGACGAGCGCCACCATGACCACCGCAAGGGCGCCGGTCGCGCCGGAGATCATGCCCGGCCGACCACCGAACATTGCAGTGATCAGGCCGACGATGAAGGCGGCGTATAGACCGACCAGCGGGTGCACGCCTGCGACGAAGGCAAAGGCCACGGCTTCCGGCACCAGCGCCAAGGCAACCGTAAGGCCGGACAGCACCTCGGTCTTAATTCGGGAAGGGGTGAAGCTCGCCAGGTCCATGTTGCCGCTCTGATCGAACGGCAGGCGTTTGGCGAAGGTGGCGAGTGTGGCTCGGACCATGGGATCGATGTCCAGAAAATTTGGGCAGCCGATACCGCAGTCCCATCAAAGTCGGAAGGACGGCAGAAGGCTGTGGATGGCGCGCGCTGAATGCGCAGGAAAAGGAAGGAGGTTGCCGCGGGTTAATCCTTTGTTGACCACGTCTGTCAATAGTGTCGGTTAGGCCGGGTGCTTCCAGTACCGGCCCTTTTCGCTTCGAGGACCATGCCATGACCGCCAGTGCACCGCCGCGCCAGTCATCCTTCTTCGCCCCTCGCGAACCACGGATGGATCATGATGACGGGCCGTTCACGCTCGGTTGGACAGAAACTGAAGCGCCGATCCAGCGAGCGGAAGCGAAGCCTGCCAAACTCGTTATGCCAAATACGGAACTGACCGCTGCCAAGCCTTCCACTACGAAACGTGCAGCGGCTGCCTCGAAGGCGTCCCACGCTAAGGCGCTTGAGCCATCTGGCCCTGTTCAGACTGGGCTTTTCGATGAAATTGACCGTATGTACACGCCTGCTGTTGCCGCGCCTGAAAACACGCCAGTGCGGGCCGAATTGTCTATCGCCGATCTGCCCGCCGTTCCCACCACTCGCACCGCGAATACAGGCTCGACCGGCCTAACTGTCGTGGCCTTTGCCGCTATTGCCGTCATCGCGGGCGGTCTTGGTTTCCTGACGTCGTCGGAACCAGAACTGATCACCGGTTCGGTGGCTACAGTTGGTGCACATCTCTCGGCCCCCACGGCGGAGCAGGCGGCATTCGTATTGCCGCAGGTGGAGAGTGTTTCGTTGCCAGTATCCGCGGCTCTCGGCGTCGGCGAAAATTTCGTGATCAAGTCTCTGCTGGTTTGCTTAGGCCTTGTTCTCGCGATCAGCGCTGGCTTTTGGGGACTGCGCCGGCTGTTATCGCCGAAGGCCTCCCGTCTGCATTTCGATGGTCGTGATCAGCGCATCGATGCATCACTCGTGCCGCCAACTGCAGTGGCGCGCTAGTCTTTATTCGCGCAACTCCTCGACCACGGCCTGCGGTTGCTCGCTGGTACGGCACAGTGTATTTTCCGTGTCGCAAACAAGACGGCGTCACGCTTCTCACCCGATCAGAAACACGCTCAAATGCTGTCTTGAACGGGCTGCGTAACCTAGTGATCGTCAGGTCTTGCGCTGCCGTTTTGAGGGGAAATCATCATGCAGTCCAAAGCGCGTGCGGTTGTTATCGGTGGCGGGGTCGTCGGCGTCTCCACACTTTACCACCTGGCCAAAAAAGGCTGGACGGACAGCGTTCTGATCGAGCGCAAAGAGCTGACCTCCGGATCGACCTGGCACGCTGCCGGTCTGCTGCCACTGTTCAACATGTCCTACTCGGTCGGGCAGATCCACAAATATTCGGTTCAGTTCTATCAGGACCTGATGGAAGAAACCGGTATGGATACCGGTATCCGCATCGTTTCCAATGTGCGTCTGGCGCGCAGTCAGGAACGGTGGGACGAGTATGAATATTACATGGGCGTGGCTGAGACGATCGGCATCAACGTGCGCACGATCACGAACGAGGAGATTGCCGAACGCTGGCCCTACGTGAACACGGATGGTCTGCTGGGCGGTATCGAACATCCTGACGATGGCTATATTCAGCCCGCCGATCTGACGCAGGCGCTGGCGAAAGCCGCCCGCGATCGCGGCGCGAAAATTCATCGTAATACGACAGTGACCTCTATCACGAAGAAGGACAGCGGTGGCTGGATTGTGGAGACCGACCAGGGCGACATTGAGTGCGAGCACGTGATTTCGTGCTCCGGCAATTTTGCGCGGCAGACCGGTAGGATGGTGGGGCTGGACGTGCCAGTCATTCCCGTCGAGCACCAGTATATCGTCACGGAGGCTCATCCTGAGATCAAGAAGTTCCGCGATGAGGGCGGGCCCGAGCTATGTGTTCTGCGTGAAAGTGATTCCGCCTGGTACATGCGCGAAGAGGCCCATGGTCTCATCCTTGGCCCATACGAAAAGGGTGCGCCATGCTGCTATGTCGATGGGCCGGATTCCGACAGCGAATACGAACTGTTTCAGGAAGATCTGGAGCGTCTCGAGCCGCATATTGAGACGGCCTGTGAGCGCGTTCCCTATTTCGGCGAGGCTGGCATCAAAAAGGTCTACAATGGCGCGATTGCCTACACGCCGGACGGCAACCCGATCATCGGGCCTGCGCCGGGGCTGGAAGGGTTTTGGCTGAACGAAGGCCACTCTTTCGGCATTACGGCGGCTGGTGGAGCAGGGTGGCAGCTGGCAGAGTGGATCGTGGATGGTGAGCCAACCGTCGACATGATGGGCGTCGACCCGCGCCGTTACGGCCCCTACGCCACGGAAGGCTATCTGCGGGAGAAGAATGAAGAGGCCTATGCCAACGTCTTCACGCTGCATTTCCCGGATGAAGAGCGCTCTGCGGCCCGTCCGCTGAAGACTACGCCAACCTATGAGCGGCAGAAGAAACACGGTGCCGTCTTCGGCGCATCCTACGGCTGGGAACGGGCGAACTGGTACGCGCCGGATGGCTATGAGTTGCCGGAAGAGAAACGCGGGGTGACATCTGAGAACGATCTCATTGTGGATGAGAACCACGCTCCTGCCGACTATACCGGCCGCGTTCGTGAACAGTGGTCTTTCCGCCGCTCCAACTATTTCGAACACGTCGGCAACGAGGTGACGGCAGTTACTGAAAGTGTTGGGCTGCTCGACGCTTCCGCTTTCGCCAAGATCTGGGTCACAGGCCCTGGTGCGGAAGACTGGCTGAACGGACTCTTCGCCAATCGTGTGCCGAAGAAGATCGGGCGCATCGTGCTCTGCCACATGCTGGCGCAACATGGCGGTGTGCGAGCGGAGTTCACGGTCTATCGTACGGGCGAGGACGAGTTCTACCTCGTCTCAGGCGGCGCGCTGGAAGCGCATGACCATGATTATCTGTTCAAGATGAAGCCGGCAGATAATTCCGTTCGCCTCGTTCCCGCGACGACGAGCTGGGGTGTGCTGGTGCTGGCCGGCCCGCGCTCGCGCGATGTGCTGGCCAAGCTGACCCGCACCCCGCTCGACAATGCGAATTTCCCGTGGCTGTCCGGCCAACACATCTCCGTCGGCACGGCCAGCGTCCACGCGTTGCGCGTCAATTTCGTCGGCGAGTTGGGCTGGGAATTGCATCACCCTATGGAGATGCAAAGCGCTATCTGGGATGCGCTGATGGAGGCCGGTGCCGAGTTTGGCATCAAACCCTTCGGTATCCGGGCGATGGGGTCGATGGCGATCGAGAAGAGCTACCGCGCCATGGGCAGGGAATTGTCGATCGAGTATTCGGCCTACGAATCCGGGCTCGATCGCTTCATCAAGCTGGACAAGGACTTCATCGGGCGGGACGCGCTTGCCGCTCGACACGAAGTCGGAGATGACTGGGTGTTCTCGACGCTGGAGGTGCATGACGTCACCGACGTTGATGCGCGGGGGTCGGAGGCGATCTATCGTCACGAAACCCTGGTCGGTCGTGCAACGCAGGGCGGCTACGGTTGGCGCGTCGGCAAGTCGATCGCGCTCGCCATGTTGAAGCCGGAGCACGCCGCGCTTGGTACTGATCTTGAGATCAAATTGCTCGGCAAGCTCCACAGGGCCACCGTCATCGAAGAGAGCCCCTTCGACGCCAAGAATGAGCGTCTGCGTGCTGACGTCGAAGCAGGACTTGCCATCGCGGCCGAATAAGGGCGCCCCGCTTTACGCGGCTTCTTCGACGCGTTCGTTGCGTTCCTGCTGCGGCGACCGGCCGTAGAGTTCGCGGTAGCATTTGGAGAAATGCGACGCGGAGACGAAACCGCATGCGACGGCCACTTCGATGACTGGAAGCGTCGATTGCAGCAGGAGATGACGAGCACGGTCGAGGCGTATTTCCAGATAGTAGCGGGCTGGGGAGCGGCCCATGTTCTGGCGGAACAGACGTTCGATCTGGCGGCGTGAAAGGCCAGCATAGTCAGCGATTTCCAACAGGGTGAGCGGTTCTGAAAGGTTGGCCTCCATCATCTCGATAATGGAGAGAATTCGAACATTCTGTACGCCAAGGCGCGCCCGTAACGGTAGGCGCTGCCGATCGTGAGGGCCGCGCACGCGATCCGTAAGTGCCTGTTCGCATACAGCATTGATGAGATTTTCATCGTGATCTTCGGCGATGAGTGACAGCATCATGTCAAGCGCGGCCGTTCCACCGGCACAAGTCCAGACATTGCCATCCACTTCGAACAAATCGGCATAGACATCCGCCTTCGGGAATTTCTCCTGAAAGCCGGGCAGGTTCTCCCAGTGGATGGCGCAGCGTCTGCCGGACAGCAGACCGGCAGACGCGAGGATGTAAGCGCCAGTGCACAGCCCCCCGACGGATACGCCACGCTTATGCTCCTCCCGCACCCATCCAAGGACGGATTTGTCCGTGAATTTCTCCACGTTGATGCCGGAACAGACGAAGACCATGTCCGGCCGTTCGCGCCCTGCCAACATGCGGCGTTCGTCTGCAAGCGATGTGTTCACCGAGACTTCGACCCCGTTGGATGCCCGCACAGGCTGACCGTCCACTGAGGCCAGTCGCCAGTCGTAGCTCTTCCAGCACAACATACGGTTGGCGAGACGTAACGCCTCGATAGCGGTCGAGAACGCAATCATCGAGAAATCGGGAACGAGGAAAAAGACGATGGATCGTGTCACGCGATCACGATCTATCGCTGCCCCCTGCGGCCTGTCGACAAGCTGATCCATCCCATGCCTCCCAGCAGATGAATGTGCCCCGGCCAGATGGCCAGCGCCGCACGCTAGCACCGAAAGTGAATGTCGCAAAGTGAACATTGCAGCAATCTGCCGCGATCGGTGAACGACGCCTTTACCAAGTCTCTTCACCGCCGCGCAAAGGATGGGCGGCATAGTGGTGGTGAACAGAACCTTGTGGAAATACCAACATGACCGCCGCTCTTCAGATTTCCGGCCTTGTGAAGGCTTTTGACAAACCCGCCGTGCAGGGCCTCGATTTGGAGGTACGCGGTGGCGAATTCTACGCGCTTCTGGGGCCAAACGGTGCTGGTAAGACCACGACGCTGCGGATGGTGGCCGGGCTCCTGAAGCCGGATGAAGGTTCGATTTCCGTCTTCGGCACGGACGCTCTAGCGGACCCCATCGCGGCAAAAGCCAAGGTCGCCTGGGTCTCCGACGAACCGATGATCTACGACAAGCTGACGCCGCTGGAATATCTCGAATTCGTGTCAGGCTTGTGGGGCGTGCCCGCACCTTTGGGTGAAGCCCGCGCGCTGGAATTGGTGGACTGGCTGGGCCTAGGCCCGCATGCGGGGCAACGTTGCGGCGGCTTTTCCAAGGGCATGCGCCAGAAGGTGGCGCTGGCCGGTGCACTGGTTCACGAGCCGCAACTCATCATTCTCGATGAGCCGCTGACCGGCCTTGATGCAGGCTCAGCGCGGCAAGTGAAAGACGTGCTGCTGGCGAAGGTTGCTCAGGGCACCACAGTCATCATGACCACCCACATTCTGGAAGTGGCTGAACGCATGGCGCAGCGCATCGGGGTTATCGCGAAGGGTCGTCTGATCGCCGAAGGTACATTCGATGAACTTCGCAGTCGCTCCGCCGGCGGCAGCACCACGCTGGAGGACGTTTTCCTTGAACTCGTGGAAGAGGGCGCTGAAGACGAGGCACTGGCAGCATGAGCGCATCCGCACAAAACGCAGTCATTCTGCCGGTCCGATGGTTTGCAGGACATGAGGCACGGTTGATCTGGCGTGATTTCACGTCGCTGATGACGGGCGGGAAGCCGCAACGCACGGCGCTCGTCTTCACCATTATTGCCGCCTTCGCCATCGCAATTCACGCCTATGCCGCCTGGCTGCTTGGCCCTGCCGTGGAAGCCGGTATCGGCCCGACACCTCAGACGTTGATGATTGTCGGCGGATCGCTGGTGATGTTCGTCTCGCTGATGGTCAGCCAGGCCATTGAGTCGGTCACCCGCGCCTACTATGCCCGGGATGATCTCGATCTGATCCTAACATCGCCCGCGTCTGCTGAACGGCTGTTCCACGTCCGCACCAGCATCCTCGCGGTGCAGACTGTTGCCCTTTCCGTCTTCATCGCATCGCCCGCGATCAATGTGCTGGCCTATCTGGACGGGCCGCGCTGGCTGTCGGCCTACGGAATTCTGATTTCGCTTGGTCTTATGTCCACCGCGTTTTCGGTGACGATGACGTTGGTGCTGTTCCGCCTTGTCGGCCCGCAGCGCACGCGGCTGATCGCGCAAATTGTGGCCGCTATCATCGGGGCAGGCTTCGTCATCGCTCTTCAGGGCTTTGCGATCATCTTCGGGCAAGGCGTGTCCCGCTTCGCTTTCTTTGAGTCCGCCCAGAATGCGGCTGCCATGCCCGCCATGGACAGCGTCATGTGGCTGCCGGTCCACGGTGCCATGGGCAATCTGCCAGCGCTCGCTTTCATGCTGGTGCTGGGTCTGGCGATTCTCGCTCTCACAGTCCGCTTCTCCGCTCGCCGCTTCGCGATTGACGTGTTGGCCGCTGCAGGTCTGCGGGAACCGCAGGCAAAGACGGTTACTTTTAAAGGCTTTGCCCGTAACGAAAGCTTGCGGGCCGGTCTTCGCAAGAAGGAGTGGCGCCTGCTCGCCCGTGACCCGTGGTTGGTGTCGCAAACGCTGCAGCAAATTCTCTATCTCGTGCCGCCGGCGTTGCTACTCTACGTCAACTACGGCTCTGCAGAAGGTGTGGACACGGTGGTGGTGCCGGTCATCGTCATGGCCGCCGGTCAGCTGGCGGGTGGTCTCGCTTGGCTCTCCATCTCAGGTGAGGACGCGCATGAGCTGATCGTCACCGCACCGGTGAAGGCAGGGACAGTTCTGCGCGCCAAGATCGAAGCTGTGATGGTGGTCATCACCTGGGTCCTGGTGCCGTTCGTGGCGGTGCTCGCCATGTTCTCGCCCTTGGCAGGCTTCGTGGTGCTGGCTGGTGGAGCAGGGGCGTCGGCTTGCGCCGTCTTTGTGCAGTTGATGTTCCGCAGCCAGGCCAAGCGCAGCCTTTTCCGTCGCCGTCAGGTTTCATCGCGGGCCGCTACGATTTGCGAAGCCTTGGCGTCGATCTTCTGCGCAGCGACGGCTGCCGTGCTGCTGCTGGCGCCCGTCCTTGCGTGGTTGCCGATGATCGGGCTTGGCCTCGTGCTGCTGTTTGCCTGGTTGCTACGCCCGAGCGAAAATAGGGGCTAGGCCCTACGGCGGCCACCACGCCGCCGTCCGCCTGTCGCACCGTCTGCTGCGTTTTCGTTCGCGATCGGCTTCGGTAGCGGCACTTCCGCTTCCAGTCGCGGAAACGCGTCCGCCTTGTTGGGGAAGGCCGTCGCGTTGATGAAATGCTCCTGAAAGCGCGGCTCGATGGCGGTTTCGATCTTCTCGATCTCGCGCACCGTAGCTTCGATCTCGCGACGGTGGTCACGGTTGAGCAATGCCATACGCGCGCCAGTTCCGGCGGCGTTGCCGACCGCTTTCACGTTTGCGATTTCGCAATCCGGCACGAGACCGAGCACCAGCGCGTATTTCGGATCGATGAACGTGCCGAAGGCACCGGCAAGCGAAACCTTCGCCACGCGATTAGTGCCGTGCTTGTCCAACAGCAGTTTAACGCCGGCATAGAGCGCGGCCTTCGCCATCTGGATGGCGCGGATGTCGCCTTGGCTCACAGTAATCGCGGGGCCACCTTCCGCCTGCCACAGCTTGTAGGAGAAGGTGCGCTTGTCTTCGATGATGCGCGTTGAGATGGCCGCCTTGCCGCCGTCGATGGTGCCGTCTGGCAGAACGATACCAGCGAGAAACATCTCAGCGATGACCTCGATGATGCCGGAGCCGCAGATGCCGGTGACACCGATGTCCTTAATCGCCTCGTCAAAGCCTTCCTCATCCGACCACATCTCAGCGCCGATGACGCGAATGCGCGGCTCCAGCGTCAGCGGGTCTATCCGCACGCGCTCAATGGCCCCGGGGGCAGCGCGTTGGCCACACGAGATTTCTGCGCCCTCGAAGGCCGGGCCGGTGGGGGATGAGCAGGCCAGCGTCCGGCCTTTGTGACCAAGCACGATCTCCGCGTTGGTGCCGACATCGACCAGCAGCGTCATCTCGTCGGCGCTCTGCGGCGCTTCGCACAGCGTGGCGGCAGCGGCATCCGCTCCCACATGGCCTGCGATGCAGGGCAACACATAGACGCGCGCGCCTTCATTGACCTTGAGCTTCAACTCGCTCGCCCAGGTGTGCACCGCGCCTGATACCGCGAGCGCGAAGGGTGCGCCGCCCAGCTCCGTCGGGTCGATGCCGAGGAACAGGTGGTGCATGATCGGGTTACCGACGAAGACGCAATCCAGAATGTCGTCGCGGGTGATCCCGGCCTCTTCGCAGACCGTGCCGATCAATTCGTTGAGCGCCTCGCGCAGAACGGAAGTCAGCTTCTCACGCCCGTCCGGGTTCATCATCACGTAGGAGACGCGGCTCATCACGTCTTCGCCGAAGCGGATTTGCGGGTTCGACGCCCCCGCTGTCGCCAGCACGCGGCCGGATAGGAGGGACGTGAGGTTCATCGCCACGGTCGTCGAGCCGATGTCACAGGAGATGCCGAAGACTTCGTTCTTTAGCCCAGGCCATAGCGCCACAAGCGTCGGTCGGGAGGTTTCGAGGTCCTGATGGATAGCGGCCGTGACGGCCCATTCGCCCTTGCGAAGAATGCTCTGCACCTGCGCCATCAGATGCTGGGACACGAGCAGGTCTTCGAAGCCCCACTCGGTTTCCAATTGGAGTTTCAGCCGGTCGAGATCGCCCAGCGGCTTATGCATGTCGGGTTCTTCGATTTCGACATAGCACATTTGGATCGCCGGATTGCGGTGGATGTCGCGGGTGTCGGCGGCCTTGCGGATGCTTTGCTGGCTGACGGTGGCGTCGGCGGGAATCTCGATCACCATCGGCCCTTGCACCGTGGCGGAGCAGGAGAGGCGACGGCCCTCTTTCAACTCGCCGCGCTTCTCTACGAAACGGGCTTCCTTCGCGGACCAGTCGGAAATGTTACCGGTGGCAGAATCGATGCCGTGCTTGGCGAATTGCCCGAATTGCGGCTCCACCTGACACCGGCCGCAAATCCCCCGCCCACCGCAGACGGACTCGACATAGACGCCAAGCTCGCGCGCCGCATCGAGGATCGGCGTGCCGACAGGGAAATGCCCGCGCTTGCCGCTGGGGGTGAAGATGACGAGGGGGTCGGTGGTCATACCTTACGCCGATACCAAGGTTCAGAATGCCCTAGAGCATTCTCAACAAAAGAAATGAAAGCCGCGTTGGTTGGAATTTCAGATTTGAAGTTCTCCCACTCGCTTTGAAACTCTGGGACAGCACAAAATGCTCCGAAATACGAAAGCCAAATATCCCAGATTCGACCATCTAACATGCCGGTTTCAAACAAAACGTACTCTTGATGAACGATCGACAGATATCGTTTTGCAAATTCAGAGAACTCTTTTGCGTTCTCACCTTTAAGAGCTTGCCTCCGCATTGGATTGGTCACTGCAGCATCGTACTCCTTACAAATATCTTCGAAGCGCGTGACGTAGTGTATGAAGACCTTGGCCTGCTCGGATTTGCCTGATTGGCGTATCTGCCGCTCGATCCTCACCAGCCCTCCGATACCCGCAGCTGTGGCCGCTAGAGCGAAGGCGATTTCTACCGGTTGCATTGGCGTGACCTAGCCCCGCGCCCGTGCAGCGCGACCACCCCGTCGTCCGCCGCGTCCACCTGCAGCAGGTGCAGCACTTGCCGCTGCGCCCGGCGTTGCTGTCGCCGCAGCATGATCCTTGTAGGTCATGATCCATTCCATGCAGTCGGCGTCGTTGCCGGCGAGTACGTTGGCTGCGTGGACCATTTCCATTTCCTGCGGGCGGCAGGGGTTCATGATGGCGCTGGTCATGCCAGCGGCGATGCACATGGGGATGAAGGCGGCGTTGATGCCGTGGCGGTGGGGCAGGCCGAAGGAGATATTGGACAGGCCGCAGGTGGTGTTGACCCCCAACTCCTCCCGCAGGCGGCGAACCAATGCGAAGACCTGCTTGCCGGCCGTTCCCATCGCGCCGATGGGCATGACCAGCGGGTCGACCACGATGTCGTGCGCCGAAATGCCATAATCAGCAGCGTGCTCCACGATCTTCTTGGCGACGGCGAAGCGAACATCCGGATCCTCGGAAATGCCGGTCTCGTCGTTGGAGATGGCGACCACCGGCACGTCGTATTTCTTGATGAGCGGCAGAATCGCTTCCAGCTTTTCCATCTCACCGGTAACGGAGTTCACCAGTGGACGACCTTTGGCGACCTTCAGCCCTGCCTCGATAGCAGCGGTGACGGAGGAATCGATTGAGATCGGCACATCCACGAGCTCCTGCACGATTTCCAGCGTCTGCACGAGCAGGCCCGGCTCGGTGGCGTTCGGATC